>JBJEIV010000157.1:0-14877 GCA_051877395.1 Candidatus Ornithomonoglobus sp. | reverse complement strand
AGAGATCAGCGATACTTTTTATGAGAAATGGTTCATATCTCTTGACAACACAGAGAGAATTTATATAAATTAATTCTTTTTATATTGATTTTAAGCCGGAAGTGTGATAAAATGACTCAATAAGTTATTTATTCCTATCAGGGTTAAATAATATATTAAGTAAGAGACGGAAATCTATTATGGCATCTTTTTAGTACCTGCGGCGAAGGCAGTCGTTACAACTGTTGTTAAGAAGACAGCCGGAAGCTTGAAAGCAGCGAGGCTACCGCAAAGCGCCCGTTTATCAAAAAACTCGAATTGCTAACGATACCTGTCCGGGACCTTCAGCAATGGCATTCGGACTGGTTATCTGGCTTGTTATTGTTTTGATCAAGGATCCCAAGGGCAGAATAAGAGATGTATTGACAAAATAATTCAAATAACGGCTTTAAAGCGGTTCCATAGTGAACCGCTTTAATTATGAGAGAGGAGTTCATAATTATGAAAACTATGTATATTGAGTGTAATATGGGCGCGGCAGGAGATATGCTTACCGCGGCGCTTCTGGAGCTTTGCCCGGAGCCGGAAGTGATGATCGATAAGCTGAATGCACTGAACATTCCAAATGTGACGTATAAGAGCGAAAAAGCCGTAAAGTGCGGTATAGCCGGAACACATGTTGAGGTTTTGGTGGACGGTACTGTTGAAGATGAACACAGTCATAAACACAGCCATCACCATCATACCGGAATGCAGGATATTGAGCATATTATAAATAATCTGGATGTCGGGCAGGCGGTAAAGGAGGATGCTATTGCGGTATATAAGCTGATCGCAGAGGCTGAGAGCCATGCGCATGGATGCGAGATAACCGAAATACATTTTCACGAGGTCGGAACGATGGACGCTGTGGCAGATGTTGTCGGCGCGTGTCTGCTTATGAACGAAATTAACCCTGATAAGATAATTGTGTCTCCTGTTCACGTAGGCAGCGGAACAGTACGCTGCGCCCACGGTATACTTCCCATTCCTGCTCCTGCGACCGCGTTTATTTTAAAGGATATACCTATATACGGCGGAAAAATCCGCGGTGAGCTTTGTACTCCTACCGGCGCGGCGCTCTTGAAGCATTTTGCGGACAGCTTTGGCGAAATGCCGGTAATGAGAGTTAAAGGTATAGGCTACGGTATGGGAACAAAGGATTTTGATACTGCAAACTGTGTAAGAGTTTTATTGGGGGAAGCTGAGGACAGAACGGACAATATAACCGAGTTAAAGTGCAACCTTGATGATATGACGGGCGAAGCAATCGGATTTGTTACGGGAAGATTATTTGATGAGGGCGCGCTCGATGTTTATACGGTTCCGATCGGTATGAAAAAGAATCGTCCCGGTATACTGCTCACATGTATGTGCCGCGTGAAAGACCGAGAAAAAATGCTTGAAATTATTTTCAGGCACACAACAACAATCGGAATAAGAGAATATATATGCAACAGATATGTCCTTGATAAAAAAGTCAGGACAGTCGGCTCAAACTACGGAGAAATAAGAGTCAAGGAGTCTATCGGCTGGGGTATCAGGAAGATAAAGGCTGAATATGATGATTTGGAAACGATCGCTGTCAGAAATAATATACCGTTAACTGACATTAAGCTCGACATTTAATAATATTTTATTCATAATTTTATAAAAAACTCTTGACAAATTGCGAGAAAATGTTATAATAGTATAGTGATTTGTTTAGGGGTGTAGCTCAGTTGGTAGAGCATCGGTCTCCAAAACCGAGTGCCCAAGGTTCGAGTCCTTGTACCCCTGCCATAAACCACCGCATTGTCGGTGGTTTTTCACTACGGGGGTGTAGCTCAGCTGGGAGAGCGCGTGCTTCGCATGTACGAGGTCAGGGGTTCGATCCCCCTCATCTCCACCAAAGCTTGCCGCAGATATTCGTTTTATCTGCGGCTTTTTTATAAAATCACAGTCATCTCGGGGGTGTAGCTCAGTTGGGAGAGCGCTTGAATGGCATTCAAGAGGTCAGGGGTTCGAACCCCCTCATCTCCACCACATATAGCTTTAAAGCCGTCCATGCAGGGCGGCTTTTGTAATTGCTTTATTAAACTGATTTTTAGATTTATTATACATCCAAAAATCCTTTGTTTTGAAGGGCTTGTTTTGCATTTAGTGTAATTTGATGTAATATGATTTAATCCATTAGGACACCTCGTATGGCTCCAAATTCGGGATTGTTATTAATTGTAGGCTTTTTCTAATTGTTTATAATAATCCGTATTCACGGCACATATATCTGTATATGTTTTATCCGCACCTGTGAAATATGCGGCAGAAAATTTGTTGCTTCGAGGAAAGATACAAGAGTATGCGGCTCAAAATGCAAGTCACAGCGTCAGTCAGAATATTTCAAAGAGCATAAAGAAAAGGTTAAGGATGATGTTGTTGATAAGACCTATAAGCAAAATCGTGACGGATATGATAATTTTCTGAAAACATTGAATAAGCTGAATATATCGTCTGACGTGACAAATCCGTATAAGGAAGCGAAGTATGCTTTTCTCGGTGAAGGAAAGCAAAAACGCAAATCCTACAGAGACGGGGATTTAAAAAAGAGCGAGTTTCTCGAATGGATAAGACATGACAGATTGAACCGTATAAAAATGGAGCAAAGCATAGCGGAACGGCTTAACAGTGGAACAGAGTAGAAGATTAGAACTTCAAGAATGGCACAAAACCTTACTTTTTCGGCTGTAAAAATGCCGAGATATGACGAGGTAGTATAGCTATATTCGGAAGCTCGATTTTGGTGTTCTATTGTTCCACTCAATTTGTATGGTTTGCTGTGTCTTTAGGGTAAAGTTTGGTTGGTATGCGAATTGAAATTTTCAGATATATGTGATATAATTTTACAATTACATAGATAAATCGGAATTTGTGGAGGAATGAGAAATACAATGGTCACGTTGGAAAACGCATTGCTCGAAGATGTACAGCAATGCTATGATATTATTGACATCGGAAGAAAATTTCAGCAGGAGCAAGGGTTTGAACAATGGACAGAGGATTATCCGAATTTTAATATTATTCGCGATGATATTCTGAATAAAAAGGGATATGTTGTAAAAGTAGATGGAACGATTGCTGGGTATATGTGCATTGATTTTGACGGCGAATCTGCATATGACAATATTGATGGCAAATGGAATTTGGATGCTCCGTTTGCTGTTGTTCATAGAATGGCATTTTCCACACAGTATCGGGGAATTGGACTGTCGGATACCGCATGGAAATTAATTAAAGAATATTGTAAAAAAAAGAATGTCGGCTATATTCGAGTGGACACTGATTTCCCTAATAAAAGAATGCAGCATATCTTGGAGAAGAATGGTTTTAAGCGTTGTGGAATTATTGTTTTTCAAGGAAGCGGAAAAATCGCTTATGATAAAGTATTTTGACCATTTGTCAAAATAACAAATTTCGGTTTGTCTTTTGGCTAAACGGCAGTGAGTTTGCCAATATAGTTTAAATAATAGGAGCATACAATGGAATACAAGCCGTTATTTACAATAAATGACAATATAATAAATCTGCTTGCACAAGTCAGTGAGCTTGTCGGACAAGTGAGTGTATTGCATAAGGACAGTATCAGTCCGAGATTAAGACGAGAAAACCGAATAAAAACAATTCACTCATCCTTGGCAATTGAGCATAATTCACTGTCGTTGGAGCAGGTAACGGCAGTGCTTAACGGCAAGCGTATTTTGGGCGCGCCGCAGGAAATCAAAGAGGTGCAGAACGCGTATGAAGCATATGAGCTTATGCTGTCGCTGAATCCGCTTAATATTGAGGATTTATTAAAGGCTCATCGGCTAATGATGCATGAGTTGGTAAAAGAAAACGGACGATTCAGAAGCGGCGGCGTAGGCGTTTTTGAAGGCGAAAAGCTTATTCATGCCGCACCGCCCGCCAATTATGTACCGCAGCTGATTGCGGATTTATTTGAATGGTACAAGCAGTCAACGCTTCATATTTTGATAAAAAGCTGTGTGTTTCATTATGAATTTGAATTCATACACCCATTTGCGGACGGCAACGGCAGAATGGGCAGAATGTGGCATACTCTTTTGCTGAGTCAATGGAATGAGCTGTTTGCATGGCTGCCGATTGAGGAGCTTATAAAAGAGCGTCAGCAGAAATACTATGATGCACTTGCGGTTGCTGACCGTAAAGCGGATTGTACCGGATTTGTTGAAATGATGATGAATATTATCCTTGACGCATTAAACAAACTCGGCAAAAGCGACCAAGATACCGACCAAGTAAGCGACCAAGTTAGAGCATTGCTAGAGTGCATGGGTGATGATGAATTATCTGCGGCTCAGCTTATGGAGCGACTAGGTTTGTCACACAGACCGACATTCAGAAAAAATTATCTGCGTCCCGCGTTAGATAAGGGATTGATTGAAATGACTGTGCCGGATAAGCCGAATAGTAGGAATCAAAAATATAGAATAAAAAATCGCGCACTCTAAATGGTTGTCTTTTGTGACTGAAAATAGCAAAGCTGAGGTATATACCTCAGCTTTGTCAAGGATTTACTTTTCTTTCCTTACACCCTTAAATGGAGTGGGGCTTGATGTTTTCACATCTATAAAACATCCAGTGTCAGTCTATAAACCAAATCAGGCTCTTTTGACGTGGGGGGTTATTGATCGGACACTTTATGGTATACATGGGTCTTTTTTGGCTGTAAACACTCTTTCCGCCTTACAAAAGGACAATTATAAACTGTGACGCAAGCACTATGAATACCAGAGCAACCGGGTATGTCGCGGCATATGCCGAGGCAACATCGTCCGTTCCCGTTACGCTTATAAGCGTGCCGAGGGCGGGGGTACTGGTCATGCCGCCGCATATTGAACCGAGGTTGTTAAACAGGCTCAGCTTGAGCACATATCTTGCGAATATGTAGCCTATCAGCATCGGGATAAGGGTCATAAGCGCGCCGTATACGAAAAGCATAACGCCCTGCTCCATAAGCACCGAAACAAAGGACTGACCGCCCTTTATGCCTGCCGCTATGAGGAACAGTACAAGACCGAATTCACGGGTCGTTTTAAGGACCTCCGGCTTAACGGTTATATCAATTTTTCCTGCATGTCCGAAGTGACCGAAAATAAGTCCGGTAATGAGCGGACCGCCCGAGGTGCCCAGAGCAAAATGCGCGCCGCCGGGAAGCGGTATCGTAACCTTTCCCAGAAGGACGCCGAGTGTTATCGCAGCCGCAAGGGGCATAAGACCCAGAACGTCAAACTTAAAAAGCTTTCCCGAATATTTTTTCTCCTTTACGGCGTTTGTAGCCTCAAAGCTTTTGCGCTCCGTTTCCATATCCACCTTAAGGATTTTAGGAATGAGCTGAACAAACAGCACAACGCCGATAACGCCGAACGGATAGGCGATACCGTAGCCTGTTGCCGCCTGGCTGCCGAGCTCGCCCGCAGCCTCTTTGGCAGCGGCAAGTCCGGGGGTGCTTGTGAGCGCGCCGGTGAGCAGACCTGCTGCAAGGGGCGGAGATATTTTTCCGCCGGAGATAAGCACAACCGCCACGCAGACCGCGGCGCCCGCGGCTATTATAAGCAATCCTAAGAGAACATAGGACTTTGCATTTTTAACAAAATTTCTGAAGAATTTAGGTCCGGCGATAAAACCGACCGAGGTTACAAAAAGCGCGATACCGAGATCGTTTACAAAGTCCGGCACCTCAAACTGAAAATGCCCGAAGACAAGCGCTACAAGTAGCACGCCCGCTGTACCTATTTCAATGCCCTTAATTTTTATTCCTCCTATGAGATAGCCTATCACAGCTATGAGGAAGACACAAATAAGGGGAGTATTTATAATGTCAAATATTGTCTGCAAAATTATCCCTCCTAAAAAAATCAGGCGGCACAGCATAATAAAAATGTATATTCAATACAGCCCTCTGTGCGCCTGTTATTAATCGACAAATATATAATATTGTCCTCAATATTCAACCTATATTATTATACTCCTATGTCAGAATGTTGTCAATCTTTTTTTATGCTCAATTTTTGCCGGAAATCCCATAGCAGATATACAAAATACACAAAAGCTCAGATGACTTTTGCGGGTGTAAAAGATTGACTTTGAACGGGACTTATGATAGTATAATTATAATTAATGTAAGGAACGGAGGAGCGGCAATGATATATACTGTAACCTTTAATCCGGCGCTGGACTATGTAATGGATGTGGAAAGACTCAGGACGGGAATGACTAACCGTTCAGCCTGTGAGCGGCTTTTGCCGGGCGGCAAGGGACTTAATGTTTCAACCGTTCTCACAAATCTCGGAATAGAGAACACCGCTCTCGGCTTTATAGCGGGCTTTACCGGCACCGAAATCAGGCGCGCCTTTGAGGCGCTTGGCGGAAAAAGTGATTTTATCAAGCTGCAAAAAGGAAATTCAAGAATAAACGTAAAGCTTAAATCTCAGGTGGAAACGGAGATCAACGCCGCGGGCCCCGTAATAGACAGCGAGTCCCTTTCCAAGCTTATGGCAAAGCTTGATACTCTTGAGGAGGGTGATATTCTTGTGCTTGCGGGCAGTATTCCCGATTCGCTGTCCTGCTCAATCTACAGCGATATAATGGCGCGCTTGCAAAACAGGGGAATAATGACGGTTGTGGACGCGGAAAAGGATTTGCTGACAAATGTCCTGCAGTACAGACCGTTCCTCATAAAGCCGAACAATCATGAGCTGGGCGAAATATTCGGAGTAACTATCAGAACCCGTGAGGAAGCCGCTTTGTATGCAAAGAGGCTGTGTGAGCTGGGCGCGGAAAATGTGCTTGTATCGATGGCGGGCGAAGGCGCGGTTTTGGTAACGGAGCAGGGAGAAGTGCTGATGAGTAAAGCTCCGAAGGGTGGGGTAAAGAACTCGGTAGGAGCCGGAGATTCAATGGTTGCAGGATTTTTGGCGGGCTGGTGCGGAAAGCATGACTACACCCACGCATTCAAAATGGGACTGTCTGCGGGAAGCGCGAGCGCGTTCTCGGAGGAGCTGGCAACGAGCGCGGAGATAGATAGGATTTATAATTCATTTGAGCTTTTGTAACACTTTAGCAGTTATTTTGGTATCAATCCGGCAGATTTCGTCAAGAATAATATTACACCAGCCGATACAAATCAATAATCGGAACAAGGAGGAAATTCAAATTGAAGGAATTCAGATATGTAATCACGGACCCGGATGGCATTCATGCGCGTCCGGCGGGCGAGCTTGTACACACTGCAAAGTCATATGAGTCGGATGTCAATATTACAAAGGACGATAAAACAGTCAGCGCAAAGAAGATATTCGCTGTTATGAGCCTTGCCGTAAAGCAGGGACAGGAGGTAGTGTTCACATTCAAGGGGACTGACGAGGATAAGGCGGCAGCCGGAATAGAGAAATTTATGAAGGAAAATCTGTAAATTATATTTACGGAAAAGAGACGGAACTAAATTATTGTTTGGGGGCCAATTCTTGCCCCCTTTTTTGATAATTGCCATAGGCAATTATCAAAAAAGGGGGCAAGGGATTTGGGGGCGCACCGAGGATTAAGCCGATAAACAATAATTTATTTGTGAATAGCATCAGCAAAAATATTTAAGAAAATATTGCAATTGTGAACTTTTTTCGGTATATATTGACACTGGCAATTTTCCGTGATAATATAGGAAACATCAAGGGAGGACTGCGATATGGCACAGACTACAAAGAAAATGCTCGCATATGCTCTGGCGGAGCTGCTTAAAACGAAACCGCTCGGTAAGATAACAATAAACGATATTACAAGCAAGTGCGGAGTAAACCGCATGACGTTCTATTATCATTTCAAGGACATATATGAGCTCCTTGACTGGATGACCTCGGCAAAGAGCTTTGTTCCTCCGGAAACCGTTTATGAGGGGGATTGGTGGGACTCTATGGTAGCTATTACGGACTATGCCCTTAAAAACAAAGATATCATTATAAATGTGTACAACTCCTTGGGGCGAGAGGATTTGGAAAAATATTTTGTACATATATTTGTAAAGATATTTGCTCACATGGCAGATGCCTTGTCCGGGCAGATGGATATTACCGATGATGACAAGGAGTTCGTAGTATATTTTTACAGTAAGGCTGTCTGCGGACTTATGTTGGATTGGATAGACTCCGGTATGACACTGCCTTCCGATGAGCAGCAAAACAGACTGAAGCGTATGCTGGACGGCAATATGGAATTTTCACTTGAGAATATGAGAAGAGACAAAAATTAATCAATTTTGCCGGTTTGATAAAAAATTTATCATTTATATTTTTTTGATTATTGCCGCATAAACAGGTTTGTGCTAAAATATATTAAATAGAAATATGGCAGTATGGAATATAAATAACCGGGAGGTGATCATATGAAGTACAAAATGAGAATTGCAGGATTAGGCGGACAAAGTGTGATATTTTCCGCAAAAATTCTGGTAAGAGCGGCGGAGCTTGGAGGGTTTAAGACCATCTGGCTGCCGATGCAGGTTTCGGAGATGCGGGGAAGTGAGGCAAGCTGCACAATTGTTCTGGCGAAGGAGCCGTATGTAAGGTATGATTCATGTGACGCCGATATTCTAATTGCTATGAGCAGGCAGGCAATTCTGAGGTTCGGTGACAACAAGAACGGTATAACAATAACGGACGAGAGGTTTGAAAAGCTCTGCGGCGGAGGAAGCGTGGTATGCGTTAATACAGATGAGTGCAGTCAGGGCGCGGCATTTGAGGGTCTTAATAATCTGATGATGATAGGCGCAATGCTTGCCGAAACCGATATTATAAAAAGCCGTGATGTTTATAAGGCTTTGAAGGAGCATATAGGCGGCAGGGCTGCCGAGAGGAATATAAACGCTATTGAATACGGACGTCAGAAGGCGTACAGAAAAAGATTGCAGCGGGAAATTGTATGAAATAAAACGAAATTATGAATAATAAGGTAAAGAAACCGATTGTAAAAGGAGAAAATTATGGCAAAGGAAGCTATAAGGCGCATAGCCGAGGCGGAGGCAGCGGCTGATGAAACACAAAGACGCGCTGCAGGAAGGGCGGAGGAAATTATAAAGGCGGCAGAAACCGAGGCGGAAAAGATAATTTCTGCCGCCCAGAAACGCGCCGCGCAGATAATAAGCGCGGAAAAAACCGCAGCGGGGGCGAAAGCAGAACAGATCGCCGCCGCATCGGCGCGGAACGCTGACCGGGCTGCCTCGGAGCTGAGAGCAAAAGCGGAGAAGCTGAAGGACCGCGCAGCGGGCATGGTTATTGACGAGCTTTTAGGATAAGTACGGCGCAGATAATGCAGCATTGAGGGGTGATTTTTTGAAGGTGCCTATGAGCCGTATTACAATATACGGCAATAAAAAAGACAGAAAAGCGGTGCTGGAATTTTTACAGCGCAAAAGAATTATAGATATATCGGAGCCTGAGGAGGAGACTGCCTCGCTGGGCTTTGAGCGTATCAATACAGGTGAGGCGCGCGCGGGCTTTCTCCGCAGCGGAGCCGTCGGAGAGAGGGCCTTGGAGGTTCTGGAGCGGTACGCGCCGGAGGAAAAGAAGCTGACGGCGTCGCTTAACGGAAGAAAAAGCCTTACCGCCCAGGAGTACTACAGCTTTGTAGAGGATATTCCCGAAATGCAGAGAATTGCAAAGCGGATAATAGAGCTGTCTGAGGATATTGCCGAACGGCAGGGACAGATTTTAAGATATAAAGCCGAGATAGACGAGCTTGAGCCGTGGATGGGACTGGATATTGCAATGAGCGGTGAAGGGACCAAAAAAAGCGTGAGCTTTACAGGGGTATTTGACGGCAGCCTTTCCGAGGAGCAGATAATTGAAAAATATAACGCGGGCGGTGACGCTCCTGCGGCATATTTTGAGGTTGTAAACGCGCTGCCGCAGCAGACATATGTACTTGTAATATGCGCGGCAAAGGATAAGGAGCAGTGTGAAGCGCTGCTGCGCCGTATCGGCTTTTCAGCGCCGAGAACGGAATACAAGGGCATACCGCGCGAGGAGACGGCGCAGCGGCGCAGGCTGATAGACGCTCTTGAAAAGGAAAACGAGGCGCTTACCGCCGAAATTATATCCTGCCGCGGCGCGACAAACGCCATAAGGTTCATGTCGGATTATTATTCAATGAGAGCGGAAAAATACAGTGTGCTTTCAAAGCTGGGTCAGCATAAGCGCGTGTTTATAATACAGGGTTATGTTCCAAAGAGCGCGGCAAACGGACTTACAGCGGAGCTTGAGCATAAATATAACGCGGCGGCGGAGGTTGAGCCTGCCGGTGTGGACGCGCCGGTGCTGCTTAAAAATCCGTACCTTGCCGAGCCTGTAGAGGGAGTCGTGAGAACCTTCGCGATGCCGGCTCCGAACGAGATAGACCCGACAACGATAATGGCGTTTTTCTATTATATCTTTTTCGGGCTTATGCTTTCGGATGCGGCTTACGGACTGATCATGACGCTCGGCTGCGGAATAGTGCTGAAAAAGTTCAAAAACATGGAATCCGGACTTAAAAACACGTTGCGGATGTTTATGTACTGCGGAATTTCCACAATGTTCTGGGGTATTCTGTTCGGAAGCTGGTTCGGTGACGCGATAGAGGTTGTGTCGGGGACCTTTTTCGGACACGCGGTAAAAATTCCGCCGCTGTGGTTTGAGCCTGTAAAGGACCCGATAAAGATGCTGATGTTCAGCTTCCTGTTCGGACTGATACACCTGTTTACCGCGCTTGGGATAAAGCTGTATCAGTGCGTAAAGGCAAAGGACTATATGAGCGCGCTGACGGACTGTGTTTTTTGGTATATGCTCGTCGGCGGAGGCGTTGTATATCTGTTCAGGGTGGATATGTTCCTCTCCATGACAGGACTTACCTTCAAGCTTCCGGCAGTATGGGCAAACGTCGCCGCGGTATGCGCCGGAATAGGGGCGCTTGGAATATTGCTCCTTAGCTCACGCAGCGGCTCGCCTGCCAAAAGACTGGCTAAGGGCGCGTATTCGCTCTACGGCGTTACAAGCTGGCTCGGAGACATTCTTTCATATTCAAGACTTCTTGCCCTCGGACTTGCGACAGGCGTTATAGCTACGGTGTTTAACAGCATGGGAAGCATGTTCGGCGGCGGAATATTGGGAGCGGTGATTTTCACTTTGGTGTTTATCATAGGACACGCGCTTAATCTGGGAATTAACCTGCTCAGCGCGTACGTACACACAAACAGACTGCAGTTTGTCGAATTCTTCGGCAAATTCTACGAGGGCGGCGGACGCGAGTTTGAGCCGTTCTCAACCAAAACAACCTATTATAAATTAGAGGAGGACTAATAACAATGAGTAGTAATTTAGGAATAGTTTTCGCGCTTGTGGGCGCGGCGCTGGCATCGCTTATGGGAGGCATAGGCTCGGCAATCGGTGTAGGAAAGGCAGGGCAGGCTGCCGCGGGAGTTGTAACGGAGGATCCGTCAAAGTTCTCGAAGGTGCTTATCATGCAGCTTCTGCCGGGTACCCAGGGTATTTACGGACTGCTTGTAGCGTTTATAACGCTGAGCCAGATAGGTATACTCGGAGCGCCGGTAGAGATTTCTACAGCTAAGGGACTTCTTTATCTCGCGGCTTGTCTGCCGATTGCATTTGTCGGTCTCTGGTCCGCGATAAGCCAGGGAAAGGCTGCGGCATCGGGTATTATGATGATTGCCAAGAAGCCGGATCAGATGAGTAAGGGTATGATTTTTGCCGCAATGGTTGAAACCTACGCTATTCTTGCTCTTTTGGTATCCTTCCTTGCAATCTTCGGAATACCGAATATCAACATTTGATTGCGCGGGAGCGGTAGCAATATGAACGGATTGGATAAAATTATAAACGAAATAGCGCTTGATGCCGATGCCGAGGCTGAAAGAATAACAGCGGAGGCAAAAGTAAAAGCGGAGAAGCTTATAAGCCGCGCGAGGGAGAGGGAGACGGAAATTCTGCGTGCAGCACAGGAAACGGCTGCCGAGGAGAGCAGAAAAACACAAATGCGCGCGGACGCTGCCGGAAAGGCCGAGGAAAAGCGCGCCGTTCTCAGGGAAAAGCAGAGCATAATCGATGAGGTTTTAAGAGCTGCCGCGGCGGCTATAAGGGACGATAATCCCGAAAAGTATTTCGGCTTTATGCTTCGGCTTCTTGATAAGTATGCCGATGAAAGACCCGGTGAAATAATTCTTTCCGAGCGGACAAAGACATGGATAACTCCTGAGTTCAGCCGCGCGCTTACCGAAAAGGGACTTAAAATTTCAGAGAAAACCGGAGATTTTACCGGCGGCTTTATTCTTGTTTACGGTGAGGTTGAGGAAAACTGCACTCTCGAAGCGCTGATAGAGTCCGAGCATGACAGACTGCATGATGTAATAAGTAAATTCTTATTCGGATAAAGGGAGGCTGCAATGAAGGATTATACCTATAGCGTCGCCCGGATAAGGGCAAAGGAAGCGTCGCTCCTTTCAAAGCAGGATATTGAGCAGCTTATATCCGCCGCGGATTACGACGAGGCATCGCGGCTGCTGCGGGACAAAAACGGCATTGCTTCCGAAGAGGAGCTTTGGCAGCTTCTGGGCGGGCTTGCGGACGCGGAGATAATACGGGTTCTGCGGCTGCCGGCTGATTACCATAATATAAAAGCGGCGGTGAAGTCTGTGTTTTCCGATACTGCTGCCGGGGAGCTTTTGTTTGATAACGGCACGGTGGATAAGAATGTGATATACGAGGCTGTCAGAACGCGTGATTATGACGCGCTTGACACCGAGCTTGCGGACACGGCGGAGACGGCAATGAAGCTGCTTTTGCACACGCAGGACGGACAGCTTTGCGATCTTTTGATAGACAAGGCGCAGCTTGCGGCTGTGGAGAGAGCGGCAAAGCAGACCGGCGACAGCTTTATCATACAGTATGCCGGACTTACCGCAGATCTTGCAAATCTCAGAACGGCGCTGCGCTGCGCGCTTACGGAGAGGAGCCGAGGCTTTATCGAGAACGCGCTCTATGACGGAGGTTCATTAAATTATAACCTGCTTGCGTCAGCGGCAGAGGGCGGAACGGAGAAGCTTTTTGAATATGTGAGAGGCACGGCCTACAGTGACGGCGCGCAGTATATGAAAAGCGGGGCGGCTGTTTTTGAAAAATGGTGCGATGACCGCATAATGGAGTTTATGGATACAGCCAAATATGACAGCTTTTCCACGGCGCCCATAATCGCATACGCGTATGCGAAAAGTACGGAGCAAAAGGCAGTAAGACTTATTCTGTCGGCAAAGAAAAACGGTCTTGACAATGATATTATAAGAGAGAGGGTGCGCAGGCTTTATGTATAAAATAGCAGTTATAGGCGACCGCACCTCTGTATACGGCTTTGCCGCTCTCGGTCTTGACACATACTTTGTGACCGATGCAGACGAGGCCGTAAAGCTTATAAAACGGCTTGAACGCGAGGAATACGCGGTAATATATATAACGGAGGCGGTTGCTGCCGAGATCCCCGGCGAGCTTAAAAGAATAGCTCAGCAGCCGATTCCGGCAGTCATACCCATACCGGGTGTTCAGGGCAATAACGGCATGGGCATGGATGCGGTAAGAGATAATATTATAAAAGCAGTCGGCAGTGATATCTGAGAAAAATATGCTTCGAATCTTGCGCGTTTGTGTTCGCTTATGTACACATGCACACGGCGCTCACCCAAACGCACAATCTTCGTTGCCTATTTTCCTCAGCAGTTTTAGGAGAAATGGATAATGAATAATGGAGTAATAAAAAAGGTCGCGGGCCCTCTGGTAATCGCGGAGGGTATGAAGGACGCGGATATGTTCGATGTGGTGCGCGTGTCCGAGGAGCGGCTTATCGGTGAAATAATAGAAATTCACGGAGACCTCGCGTCAATTCAGGTTTATGAGGAAACCTCGGGGCTTGGCCCGGGCGGCGAGGTGGTTTCGACAGGAATGCCGCTTTCTGCGGAGCTTGGCCCCGGACTTATCGGCAGTATCTTTGACGGTATTCAGCGACCGCTTGACGATATTATGAAGGTATCGGGCAATAACATTGCGCGCGGTGTGGAGGTACCGTCGCTTAAACGTGATAAAAAGTGGGAGTTTGTTCCCTGCGTAAAGAAGGGCGATACCGTAGCTGGCGGTGATGTGATAGGTACCGTTGCCGAAACAGCGGTCGTAACACAGAAAATTCTTGTGCCGCCCGCGGCTTCGGGTGTTGTCGAGGAGATAAAGCAGGGCAGCTTTGCGGTGGATGAGGTTGTCTGCATATTAAATGACGGCAGGAAAAAGCATGAGCTTACACTGATGCAGAAATGGCCTGTTCGTAAGGGACGACCGTATAAAAACAAGCTTTCGCCGGATATGCCGCTTATAACAGGTCAGCGCGTAATTGACACACTGTTCCCGATAGCAAAGGGCGGTGTTGCGGCGGTTCCGGGACCGTTCGGCAGCGGAAAAACCGTTGTTCAGCACCAGCTTGCAAAGTGGGCGGAGGCGGATATTGTCGTATACATCGGCTGCGGCGAGCGCGGCAACGAAATGACCGATGTTTTAAACGAGTTCCCTGAGCTGATCGACCCGAAAACCGGCAGGTCGCTTATGGAGAGAACCGTGCTTATCGCAAATACATCGGATATGCCTGTCGCGGCGCGTGAGGCGTCAATTTATACAGGTATCACCATTGCGGAATATTTCCGCGATATGGGCTATTCCGTGGCGCTTATGGCGGACTCGACCTCGCGCTGGGGGGAGGCTTTAGGAGAAATGTCGGGCAGACTTGAAG
>JBJEIV010000156.1:0-14906 GCA_051877395.1 Candidatus Ornithomonoglobus sp. | reverse complement strand
ATACTTTTTATGAGAAATGGTTCATATCTCTTGACAACACAGAAAAAAATCTCAAAAATTTTGCTGAAAAGCTTGACAAACCCCCTTTTCGTGTAGTATAATTATTATTGTGTTGTACGAGTTATATTATCGCGGCACGTATTATTTCCATCGAGTCCGTTTAGTAATTGACTTGCCGGGAGGAGGGAATATAGGATGTCTGAAATTAGAATTAAAGAGAATGAATCACTTGACAGTGCATTGAGAAGATTTAAGCGTCAGTGCGCAAAGTCAGGTGTCATGGCTGAAGTAAGAAAGCGTGAGCATTATGAAAAGCCGAGCGTTAAGCGCAAGAAGAAGTCAGAAGCAGCCAGAAAGAGAAAGTATTAATCTTTAGAGGCGCATAGAAATGACTATTAAAGAAAAGCTCAAAGAAGATCTTAAAACCGCTATGAAGGAAAAGGACACCGTTCGGAAGAATGTTGTTCAGCTTATCAAGGCAGGAGTTTTACAGGTTGAAAAAGATAAAAAGGTAACGCTGGATGATGAAGGTGTTACAGACGTAATTGCAAAGCAGTTGAAGCAACGCAGAGACTCGCTTCCGGATTACGAAAAGAGCGGGCGTGAGGAGCTCATTGCCCAGCTTAAACGAGAAATGGAACTTCTGATGGAATATTTGCCGGCTCAGCTTTCTCACGATGAGCTTGTTGAGATCGTGTCAAAGGCTGTAAAAGATACCGGCGCTTCAACCGTTAAGGATATGGGTAAGATAATGGCCGCTGTTATGCCGCAGACAAAGGGCAGAGCAGACGGTAAGGAAATCAATAAGATTGCCAGAGAGCTGTTAAGCTGATCATATCCTGTAAGAATTGAATTACCTCGGAAGGAGATAGCAGGCTGTCTCTTTCCGGTACATGCTTGTATAGCTCAGTTGGTAGAGCAGCTCATTCGTAATGAGCAGGTCGCAGGTTCGAGTCCCGTTACAAGCTCCATATAAAAACCGCACAGGTATCAGGAAATTTGATACTTGCGCGGTTTTTTATGCATTGTGATATTTTGGGTTTGTTAGAAATATGTTAGAAGTTCAAAGCTTATTCAGTTCTTCTTTTAGCTTCTCAAATTCAAGATGTGTATATACTTGTTCACCAACACCTCTACCCACTATGACCTTGTATTTTGCGGCGCATAGCTTCATTCAGGTGTTTTTCGTGCCACATAGTAGTGAAAGTGTGCCGGGTATCATCGGGCGTGTGATTTTTAATAATACCCTTGTCATTGGTATACTGTAATATCCCCATATCACTTAACACAGGGTTCTAATAATATTTCACATAATTTTTATGATTTGTTGAAAATTTAAAGTTATCACCATTTTGTTGAGTTATTAAGTATTCATTATTCTGATCATACCACTGTTTAAAAAACGGCATAACCTTATCGTGTATGGGTACTTGACGAACGGCATTATCATTTTTGCCTTTGTCAATGTAGAAGCAGCCTTTTTCAAGATCTACCCTATCATGCCGCACATTAAACAATTCCCCCGGACGTACACCAGAGTATATCAGAATCAGGATCAGACGAATATATATATTACTTGGAGATTCAGACCACTTCCACATTATATCAAGCTCGGATTCGGTAAAACGATAATGCATATCGCTCTTAACAGATTTACCTATATCCAAATACTTAATCTTATTATGGTCTTGGCTGATTATATCATTCAATACTGCATAATCAAATATCTGATTTAGCATCATCTTAAACTTAGTCAGCAAAGGATAGTTTTTACCTGAATTATCCACAACACTTTGAAAAAGCGATAAGCGTATATCCTTTATTTTCATATTCTTAAATGACTCACAAAGTTTATAAGCGGCTTTATATCCATTAGCGTTTGATCGGCTGATGTTTTGATATTTACGTTCAGACCACTTTTTATATACTTCAGCAAAGGTTACATCTGAAGTAATCGTGTATGGATTTGCATTATAAGCCGATAAAGCAATCAGACCTTCTTCTTTTGTTTCATAATATCCTATAATTTTATATTGCCTTTTACTATTTTCATCGTAGCCTATTGTTTTCTGAGCAACATAAGGCTTTCTTCTGTTGCCTGACAATTTGTATACTGAACCAAAGCCGTTTGGCAGTCTCATAAAATTTTCTTCCTTTCTTGTGAATTAATACTTAGAACATATCGGCTTTCAGATACCGCGCGTCGGCATTTTAGAATATCCGGTAAATTTGCTCAGATATGCCAAAAACACAGACACTCGGTCTTTTATCCTTTGGGATGTCGACATTAAGCCAGACGGCATCTATATATCCGGCGCGGTTTGCGGTTTTAAGCGATTCCCGCACAAGAGAAAAAATACCTTTAATTGTAGACGGTGACAAATTCGGTGACCATATTTTGTACGGATAATACATTTATTATATCGAACAAAAACAGTCGATACAACAAAATGCACAAATAAAAACATTAGATTTCTATGTAAATATGCTGGTAATTTTTGTTGAAATTTATTGAAAACTCCATCAAAATATGATATAATTTCAGCAGTTATATTATATTCTGACTTTCGCAAAAGAATAGAGTTTTGCGAAAAGAGCTTCTTCTGCGGTTTATATTTATAATTCCACCCAGATGCCGATATTATACACGGCGGCGGAAACGAAAATGACGAAACGATTTTGGAATATACTATAATGGAAACAGATTAAAGCATAACCAGCGATGGAATTAAAAAGGAGGAGATGAAAGTGCAAAAGACCATAAGCTTTTTAACGTCGGTTATGATAATGTGCGCCGGTATGCCCGCGGCTCTTGCGGCGCAGCCGGTAACGGTGGTTGTAAACGGTGAAAAGCTGAACACCGATCAGGGCGCGGAAATTTTAGACGGCAGAACCTTCCTGCCGCTTCGCGCAGTATCGGAAACGGTCGGCGCAGAGGTGGAATGGAGTGAAGCAGAAAATGCGGCGATAGTAAGCAAAGGGAATGTGTCTCTTATGATATATATAGGAGATGACCGGTTTTATGCCAGAGCCGGAGGCGGAAACTGGGAGGAGATAGCATTGGACGCTCCGGCGCGCATTGTCAATGACAGGACAATGGTGCCGATAAGGGCAATCGCCGAGCAGCTTGGACTTGAGGTCGGCTGGGACGCCGCGTCGTATACCGTAACGATAAACGGCGGGGAAAAGACGCTTGCAGCGGAGCCTCTCGGCAGTGAAAACATCGGCTATCCGGCGCCCGATAAAAGCAGCAATAAGCTGCAGTCCTTTGAGCATTACTGTGACGGCAGACTGACTATTAACGGCAGTATAAAGAGCTTCACCGGAAGCGCGGAGGATATGGAGATTATTGAGGATTATGTTGATTTACTGTGTTCTGATGATATGAATTTCACACTTGTTGATAAGTATGAGTATACATATAAAAACACATTTTTCTCATACGGGCTAGATTATACCGGTACGGCAAGGGTTGACGGCAATATCCAGCTGATGTTTAAGGATGACGTGTACTGTGATGTGTGCTTATACGGCAGCATTGAAAGAAATAATCTCAAATTGACGCTGCTTGTGCCGGATTCGATTGAAATTGCGGACTTGGGCTATCGTTACGGCGGAGGCAGGGTGGATATAAAGCCCGCCGGCGCTTCTGCGATAGCGGGACTGAGCAGCCTTGGCGGCGGAGTCTTTGAAACCTCCGATGGCAGACTGCGTACAGAGATAGGCAAGGCTATGATTATAAGGGATGGTGAACATATTTCCGCAGACGCGGAGTATGTAATTAAGGATAACAAAAAGGAATATCTTGATGTAAGCAATTTCTACAGAAGCGAATCGCTGTGCTTTCAGGTCGCGTATAATACTCATATAACGGGAGATTTGTACAGGCTTGACGATCTGAGAATGAAGTACAACTCCGGAAAGCCGAGCGATTTTATTTATCCGTTGGCGTTTGCCGTCAGACGCGATAATGAGTGGGAGTATCCGCTTTATAAAAATTCTGCGTATGAGGATCTGACCGTGCGGGTAATGTACTATGAAAAGAATGTCGCCGCGGTGTTCTATATATACGCGGAATTTAACTCAAGCCCGTATGAAATAGAGGCGCTGTGCGCGGTGGATCTGAGCGATGCATATGTGGATCCCAACGCGCCGCAGGAATACACATTGAATGTGAATGAATCGGTGAGCATAGTCTGTCCTACCGTATTCGACTACAGCTATCAGCTGTTTTCATGGGAAATCATCGAGGGCGGCCCGATTGTTGAGCTTGAGGGCGATGTCGCTCAGACCTGCACGATAAAGGCAAAGAGTCCGGGCAGAGCCATTGTTCAGGTAACATATCAGTATGGAACCACAGAGCCGGATGTTCTTACGGGGATTCCGAGAAGAGTGAGCAAAACGGAAACACACCAATACGCTATTAATGTTCAGTGATTTATACGAGGAGGAAAAAAATGCTTAGAAAAAAATTATTATCATTACTGATTGCCATGACCATGTTCTGCGCGATTTTGCCAATGAGCGCGGCAGCGGCAAGCAGCGGCACATGCGGCGCGGACGGCGCTAACCTGACGTGGACGCTGGACGATAACGGCACGCTGACGATAAGCGGCGAGGGAGCTATGGCGGACGGCGCTATTAGCCAATGGTACAGCTATAACATACGCAGGGTGGTTGTAGAGGAAGGAGTTACAAGCATAGGAAATAACGCGTTCTACGGTTATACTGACTACGCTAACCGATATTGCACCAATATTGCATCAATAGAGCTGGCAGACAGTGTAACATCAATCGGCGCCTACGCGTTTTACGGCTGCTCGGGCCTGGTCACCGCCGATATAGGAAACGGAGTTAAGTCTATAGGCGATTTTGCATTTTGTGAATGCGGCAAGCTTGCCGCCGTTGATTTGCCCGATACCCTTACGTCGATCGGAAGCTACGCGTTTTACAAATGCTCCGCGCTTAAGGAGGTTACAGTCCCCGACAGTGTAACATCAATCGGAAGCTATGTATTTCAAAACTGTTCATCGTTAAAGAGCGCAGTTTTATCCAAGAACCTCATCAGCTGGGGTGATAGGGTATTCAGAGACTGCTCAGCGCTTGAAACAGTTGTTATGCCGGAAAAAATCACAAAAATTCCGAATGAAGCATTTTATGGTTGCTCAAAGCTTGTCTCTGTAGACCTTCCGGAGCATGTGCTCAGTATAGGAGACTCCGCGTTTTGCGGCTGCTCAAGTCTTACGGAGGTAAATAACAGGTCTGCAGTAATCGGCAGTATCGACAGCTATGCGTTTTACGGCTGTTCAAGTCTCGGAAGCATAGATATAGGAACATGGGTAACGTCAATCGGCAGCTATGCGTTTTATAACTGTTCATCCCTTAAAAGCGTGACTGTTCCCAATCATGTTACATCTATCGCTGCAAATACATTTTACGGCTGCAGTGCCGCAGAGAGCGTGGTGATAGGCGAACGTGTCACAAGCATAGGAGATTCTGCGTTCTATAACTGCAGCAGTCTTAAAAACATTTATTTCTGCGGCACGGAAAGCGCATGGAACGAGGTGAGCATAGGCGATAAAAACACCTATCTCACGGAGGCGTCGGTGACGTATAACCACGCGCTTGCGGACAGTGAATGGGTATACGGCGCGGGCGAGGAAATCGCAAACGGTACCTGCGGCAGCGATTCGAGCAACCTTGCATGGTCGCTGGACGAATTTGGCACGCTGACGATAAGCGGCGAGGGAGCTATGGCGGACGGCGCTATTAGCCAATGGTACAGCTATAACATACGCAGGGTGGTTGTAGAGGAAGGAGTTACAAGCATAGGAAATAACGCGTTCTACGGTTATACTGACTACGCTAACCGATATTGCACCAATATTGCATCAATAGAGCTGGCAGACAGTGTAACATCAATCGGCGCCTACGCGTTTTACGGCTGCTCGGGCCTGGTCACCGCCGATATAGGAAACGGAGTTAAGTCTATAGGCGATTTTGCATTTTGTGAATGCGGCAAGCTTGCCGCCGTTGATTTGCCCGATACCCTTACGTCGATCGGAAGCTACGCCTTTTACAAATGCTCCGCGCTTAAGGAGGTTACAGCCCCCGACAGTGTAACATCAATCGGCAGCTATGCGTTTCAAGACTGTTCATCGTTAAAGAGCGCAGTTTTATCCAAGAACCTCAGCAGTTGGGGTGATAGGGTGTTCAGAGACTGCTTAGCGCTTGAAACAGTTGTTATGCCGGAAAAAATCACAGAAATTCCGAGTGAAACATTTTACGGCTGCTCAAAACTCACATCGGTCAACATTCCTGACACCGTCACAGGCATAGGACCTTATGCGTTCTACAACTGCTCAAAGCTTAGCTCGGCAAATATTCCGAGCGGTGTGACGAGCATAGGACAGTACGCGTTCTATAACTGTTCGTCATTGAGCGGTCTTGTGCTGCCGGACTATATCACAAGCGTAAGCGATCACGCGTTTGACGGCTGCACGGGGCTTGAAAGTATAATTGTCGGAAAGAACGTCACATCCATATCGGATTATGCTTTTAATAACGATTACAGCGTAAGCTACCTCTGGCTGCCCGCAGGAGTAAAGACTATCGGCAAATATGCGTTCTACAATTTTGAAAGCCTCGAACAGGTTCATTTCGGCGGCAGCGAGGCGGAATGGAAAGAAATGAGCATAGGAGATTACAATACATATCTTAAATACGCCGAAGTGATTTATGACAGCGCCCCCATAGCTACAGTGGCTCCGATACCGACGGCAACCCCGATGCCGACAGAGGCTCCGATACCGACGGCAACCCCGATGCCGACAGAGGCTCCGATAGCGACGGCGACTCCAATACCGACAGAGGCTCCGTCAGAAACGACAGCTCCGACAGAACCAACAGCTCCGACGACAGCGCCGACCGGCGCGCCGGCAGAAACGGCGGCAGCGCCGAAAATTGCGATAGAGAGCTTTATCGGCGGCAAGACGGTTACACTGACTACGGCAACCGACGGCGCGCAAATATATTACACGACCGACGGAAGCGCTCCGACAGCTTCATCAACGCTTTACAGCGAGCCTGTCACCTTGACCGAAACGGCAACAATCAAGGCGATTGCGGTTAAAGAAGGCATAGGCGACAGCAAGGCGGTAAGCGGAAAAATTACGGTTTTGCAGGCAGGAACGCCGACGGCGAGCCACGAGGATGGAGAGCTTGCCGCGGGAACGATTATCACGCTGAAAACCGAAACAAGCGGCGCCGTGATTTATTACACCACAGACGGCACGGAGCCGACGACGGAAAGCATAAAATATTCAGGCTCAATCGGCATAAATTCGGCTGTGACCGTTAAGGCAGTAGCGGTAAAGGACGGATACAAGACAAGTGATGTTTTTGAAGCGTCATACATCGTTCCGGCAGTTGAAACAGGGACGGCATATGTTTCGTTAGGCTCTGTCACCGCATCCGCGGGCGATGCAGTATCGGTGCCGGTGTATATCTTTACAGATGAGGATATTTCGGAATACCGCTTTACTTTGAGCTATGACGCGTCCGTGTTTGAATACGGCTCAGTGACGCCCGCAGAGGGGATTTCCTCGTCGGATTTGTTCACCTCGGTCTCGGACGGAACGGTAACGGTTCTGTGCAGCAGCGGTAGCATTGAGAGCGGTGAGGTGTGCAATATCAATCTTACAGCCATCAGCAACGCGGTCGACGGCAGATATGCGGTAACTGTGGATAACATAAAAATAACGGCTTCGGGCGAGCTTGAGGTCGAGATCACCGACGGCGTTATAACGCTTGAGGGCTCGAACGATTCAAAGCTTGATAAGATAACGGCAGAAGTAGTACTTACCGACAAAGACGGAAACGATGTCAATGATGCTTCTGAAATTGAAAACGAGGTTACGGCGAACGTAATAGTTGACGATGCGCAGCTTGACGAAACGGAAGCGGCGGCGGTAAATGTCATTCTGGCGGTTTACGACAGGAGCGGCGTACTGGTAAACCTCTCGTCAATGGAGGTTGACCTTTCGGACGTAAACTATGTGTTCACGCATACGATAGACATTCCCGAGGATGTTTCGGTCGGCTCTATTAAAATGATGCTCTGGAACAGTCTGGGAGATATGTCACCGCTTACGGAAGCAAGCTCAATTATTTAAAACAGGCTATATTCATTTATTTAAGACTCCCTTGATGCGTTTTGCGTCAAGGGAGCTTTTGGCAGATAGGATAAGCGATTTTGAATTAAAACTATTGACACGACACAATATCATGTGTTATAATAACCTAGTGATTTTGTATTTGTTATATATAGCTTGCATTAAGTACCCTGTATTTTAATCGTACTTAATGCAAGCGGTTAAAAATATATAGGGAAAACATATAAGCCAAACAAACAAAAGAAATGAATTTAATCATTCAATTTTGTACAAATTGAATATTGAATTTTTATTCATATGCGTGTATAATTTTAAATATATAAGTATTTATGCTTGTTTTGCTTATGAGTAAGGAAGGAATTTGAAAATGGCAAAGGTAAACGAAAATTATTTGAAGCTTCCCGGAAGCTATCTGTTTTCAACGGTAGCAAAGAAGAGCGCGGCATATGCGGCGGCTCATCCCGAAAAGGAAGTTATTAAGATGAGTATCGGCGACGTTACAAAGCCGCTTGCGCCGGCAGTAATTGAGGCTATGCATAAGGCTGTTGACGAGATGGGCAATGCAGAAACCTTCAGAGGCTATGGTCCGGAGCAGGGCTATGACTTTTTAAGAGATAAGATCGTTGAGTTTGATTATAAGGCGAGAGGTCTTGATATAGCCGCTGACGAGGTTTTCGTATCGGACGGCGCAAAGTCGGACTGCGGCAATATCGGAGATATATTCTCGGTTGATAATAAGGTCGCTGTATGCGATCCGGTATATCCCGTATATGTTGATACAAACGCAATGGCGGGACGCGCGGGCGATTACATAGACGGCAGGTGGAGCAAGCTTGTGTACATGCCCTGTCTTGAGGAAAACGGCTTCATGCCGCAGATCCCCGAAGAAAAGGTCGATATAATTTACCTTTGCTTCCCGAATAACCCTATCGGCGTTGCCGCGACAAGAGAGCAGCTCAAGCCGTGGGTGGATTATGCAAAGGCGAACGGCGCGGTTATTCTTTATGACAGCGCGTATGAGGCGTTTATCACAAATCCCGACGTACCGCATTCGATCTATGAGATCGAGGGCGCTAAGGAGGTTGCTATCGAGTTCAGAAGCTTCTCAAAGACGGCGGGCTTTACCGGTACGCGATGCGCGTATACTGTAATACCGCATGAGCTTAAAGTAGACGGTGTTGAGCTTAACAGCCTTTGGAACAGACGTCACACAACAAAGTTCAACGGTGTTCCGTATGTGATACAAAGAGCCGCCGAGGCTGTTTATACTGATGAAGGTCAGAAGCAGACCAAGGAAGCTATCGCATATTATCTTGAAAATGCGAAGATCATCCGCGAGGGACTTACCGAGGCAGGCTTTACCGTATACGGCGGCGAGAACGCTCCGTATATATGGGCAAAGACTCCCGACGGCATGGGCTCATGGGAATTTTTCGACAAGCTTCTTGAGGAGGCTAATGTCGTTACAACACCGGGCGAGGGCTTTGGCCCGAGCGGTGAGGGCTATGTGAGATTTACAGCCTTCTCAACAAAGGAAAATACAATAAAGGCTATGGACAGAATCAAGGCATTGGTTAAATAAATAGCTGTACAGAGAAAAGCAAGGGCGCTTTAATCTACATACTGATGTTATTTCAGTGTGTTGTTAAAGCGCTTTCATTTTTTACAGCTTTAGTTATATTATGAAAGGAATTGGTATAAGAATGGAAAACGGACTTCCTAAAAAGCAGGGGTTATATGACCCGCAATTTGAGCATGACGCGTGCGGTATAGGCTGTATCGCAAACATCAAGGGCAAGAAGTCACACAGTATAGTAAATCAAGGTATTGAGATACTTAAAAACCTTGCGCACCGCGGCGGTGTCGGCTCTGAGCCAGACACGGGAGACGGCGCCGGTATCCTTATCCAGATGCCGCATAAGTTTATGCGCAAGGTATGTGAAAACGAGAATATCGAGCTTCCCGAAAAAGGGGATTACGGCGTGGGCATGCTGTTCTTATCACCGGATAAGGATACAAGAGCCGAAAGTCTTTCGACACTCAAGGGCATTATTGAGAGCGAGGGACAGACAGTTCTGGGCGTGAGAAACGTTCCGGTGTATGATGTCTGCATAGGAAATACGGCGCGCGAGGCGCAGCCGTACATTGTTCAGGTGTTTGTGGGCAAGGCAGACAAGGACATGGATAACGACGATTTCGAAAGACGGCTTTATGTCATTTCAAAGCTTGCCGAAAAGAAGATAAGAAAGAGCGGAAAGGACAACTATTTCTATTTCGCCTCCTTCTCGTCAAGAACAATAGTATACAAGGGAATGCTTACACCGGAGCAGGTAAACGCGTTCTATCTCGATCTTAAGGACGAGGACCTTGAAACCGCTATCGCGCTTGTTCACTCGCGTTTCTCAACCAACACCTTCCCTTCATGGGAAAGAGCGCATCCTAACAGATATATCATCCACAACGGAGAAATCAATACGATCCGCGGCAACGTCAACTGGGTAAAGGCGAGAGAGCAGATGTTCCGAACTCCTGAGTTTGAGGGAGATATGGGGAAAATCATGCCGGTTATTAACGAGGACGGCTCGGACTCGGCTATGCTTGATAACTACTTACAGTTCCTGCATCTTTCGGGCTTCTCGCTGCCGCGCGCGGTCATGATGACAATACCGGAGCCGTGGGAGAAAAATGAAACAATGGACCCGAAAAAGCGCAGCTTTTACGAGTACCATTCATGCGTAACGGAGCCGTGGGACGGCCCTGCAGCTGTCGCGTTCACGGACGGAACCCTCGTCGGCGCGACTCTTGACAGAAACGGTCTGAGACCGGCGCGTTACTATGTGACCTCGGACGATATGGTTATCCTCGCGTCAGAGGTGGGCGTAACAAATATTGATCAGAGCAAGATAATAGCAAAGGAAAGACTTCATCCGGGCAAGATGCTCCTTATCGATACCGAAAAGGGCAAGATAGTATCGGACGAGGAGATAAAGGAATATGAGGCAGGATACAAGCCGTATGGCGAGTGGGTAAAGAAAACGCTTGTCGATATAAAGGACCTTCCCGTAAACGATGGTAACGGAAAGACCTGGCACGACCTTGTAGGCGAGATAAAGGCAAGCGCCGCAAAATCAATAAATAAGGATATGGCGCTGCGCAACGCTCTGTTCCTTGACAATATGTTTGTAAACCGTGAAAACGGCGATGACAGCGCTCTGCCGCTGCTCACCCGTGAAAAGCTTTTCGGCTACACATGGGAGGATATAAACATGACGATCAGACAGATCGTTGAAAAGGGCGACGACCCGATCGGCGCGATGGGTACCGATACGCCTATCGCGGTGCTTTCGGAAAAGCCGCAGCTGCTGTATAACTACTGTAAGCAGCTTTTCGCGCAGGTAACAAACCCGCCGATAGACGCGATCCGTGAAAAGATCGTAACCTCGACCTTCACGCTTTTCGGCTGTGAGCAGAATCTTCTTACCTCAAGCGAGCTGAACTGCCGCAAGGTGAGAGCGAACAGTCCGATACTCAGCAACGAGGAGCTTGCAAAGCTCAGAACAATAGACAGAGAGGGCTTTAAGTCGATCACATTGTCCTCGCTTTTCAATACCCATGCCGAGCATGATATGGAAGCGGCAATGGAAACGATATTCGAGGCTGCGGATATCGCGATTGAAAACGGCTATAATATAATCATACTTTCCGATAAGGGAGCAAACAAGGATAAGGCTCCGATCCCGGCGCTGCTTGCCGCCTCGGGTCTGCATCATCACCTTATCCGCAAGGGCACAAGAATGAAGGTTTCGCTTGTCCTTGAAACGGGCGAGCCCAGAGAGGTGCATCACTTCGCCTGCCTTGTCGGCTACGGTGTAAACGGTATCAACCCATATCTTGTATATGAGGCGATTGAGGAGCTTGAAACACTAAAGCTGACAAGTATTTCATATGATGAGGCTGTTGAGCGTTACAACAACGCTATAACAAACGGTATCGTAAAGATAATGTCTAAGATGGGTATTTCAACGATCGCGTCATATCAGGGAGCGCAGATATTCGAGGCTCTCGGAATTAAGGCGTCGGTTGTTGACAAGTACTTTACGGGAACGACAACAAGAATCGGCGGTCTCGGTCTTGAGGAGATCGAAAAGGAGGTCATGCTCCGCGTTAACGACGCGTTTAACAAGATCACCTCTAAGAAATCACTTAAAGCGGGCGGCGACTATAAGTGGAGAGCAAAGGGCGAATATCATATGTTCAACCCCGAATCGATCTACAAGCTCCAGACGGCTTGCCGAACAGGAAACTATAAGCTCTATAAGGAGTATGCCCAGGAAATGGATTCGCACCGCGGCAAGCAGTGTAATATCCGCGGTATGCTTGATATAAAGACTATCGACAAGCCGATAGCGATAGATAAGGTGGAGAGTGTCGAAAGCATTGTAAAACGCTTTAAGACGGGCGCAATGTCCTACGGCTCAATCTCGGGCGAGGCGCATGAGTGTCTTGCGATCGCAATGAACCGTCTTGGCGGCAAGTCAAACAGCGGCGAGGGCGGCGAGAATCCTGACAGATTTATCCCCGAGCCGAACGGCGACAGCCGCTGCTCGGCAATCAAGCAGGTCGCGTCCGGACGCTTCGGTGTGCACATCGACTACCTCCAGAACGCGAAGGAAATTCAGATAAAGATGGCGCAGGGCGCAAAGCCGGGCGAGGGAGGACACCTTCCGGGCGGCAAGGTATATCCGTGGATCGCTAAGGCTAGACATTCAACTCCGGGCGTATCGCTTATTTCGCCTCCGCCGCATCATGATATATATTCGATCGAGGACCTTGCGCAGCTCATAACCGACCTCAAGAACGCAAACCGTGACGCGAGAATAACGGTTAAGCTTGTTTCGGAGGCGGGAGTAGGCACGATCGCGGTCGGTGTTGCAAAGGGACGCGCGGACGTTATACTCATTTCGGGCTATGACGGCGGCACGGGCGCCGCGCCGAGAACAGGCGTAAGACACGCGGGTCTGCCTTGGGAGCTTGGCGTTGCCGAAACTCATCAGGCGCTGCTTATGAATAACCTCAGAAACAGAGTCGTAATCGAAACTGACGGTAAGCTCTTAACGGGACGCGATGTCGCTGTCGCGGCGCTCTTAGGCGCGGAGGAATACGGCTTTGCTACAGGTCCTCTGATCGCGATAGGCTGCGTAATGATGAGAGTATGTAATCTCGATACCTGTCCGGTAGGCGTTGCAACGCAGAATCCTAAGCTCCGCGCGCGTTTTGCCGGAAAGCCGGAGTATGTTGAGAACTTTATGAGGTTTATCGCGCAGGATCTGAGAGAATGGATGGCAAAGATCGGCGTCAAGACGATTGACGAAATGATAGGTCATGTTGAAATGCTTTCACAGAAGAAGCTTGACAACAACTGGAAGGCGGAAAAGGTTGATCTTTCATCACTGCTTTATCAGCCGAAGATATGCTCAAACGACTATGAGCGTTACCATACGGAAAATCAGGATCACGAGCTTCACAAGACGCTGGACATCAACACTCTGCTCCAGCTCTGTAGGCCGGCAATTGAAAAAGGCAAAAAGATTTCGGCAAAGCTTTCTATAAGGAATACCGACCGTGTAACAGGCACGATCCTTTCATCGGAAATCGCGAGAAAGCACGGTGAGGCGGGACTCCCGGAAGATACAATAAATCTCGATTTTGTAGGCTCGGCGGGACAGAGCTTCGGCGCGTTCCTCGCTCCGGGCGTTACAATGAGGCTTGAGGGCGATTCAAACGACTATATCGGCAAGGGTCTCTCGGGCGGTAAGATAATCGTTGTTCCGCCGGAGGACGCGTCGTTCGATCCGTCACAGAACGTAATTATCGGAAATGTCGCTTTTTACGGCGCGATAAGCGGCGAGGCTTATATCCGCGGTATCGCGGGCGAGCGCTTCTGCGTACGAAATTCAGGAATGAGCGCGGTCGTTGAGGGCGTGGGCGACCACGGCTGCGAGTATATGACAGGCGGCTGCGTTGTGGTTATCGGTGAAACAGGCAGAAACTTTGCCGCGGGCATGAGCGGCGGCGTAGCGTATGTTTATGATAAGGCTTCGGATTTCGATTCAAAGATAAACAAGGCTCTTGTAACCGTGCAGAAGCCTAAAGCTTCGGATCTTGCAAAAATTAAGGAAATGCTTGAAAAGCATATCGCGGCTACAGGCTCGGATGCCGCAAAGGCGATCCTTGACAGCTTTGACGAGGAGTCAAAGAAATTTGTCAAGGTAATACCTGTCGATTACGAAAAGGTAGTGACGATCATGGATGAGGAGAATGCAAAGGGTACCGCTTATGAGGACGCTATGCTTATCGCATTCGAAAACGTAACAGGCAAGAAGGTTTCTTAAGGAGGTATTGCAGCAATGGGTAAACCAACAGGATTTTTAGAATATAACAGACAGCTCCCCGAGGACAGACCTCCCGAGGAGAGAATACAGGACTGGGATGAGTTCCATACACATTTTGACATCCCTAAGCTTCAGCTCCAGGGCGCAAGATGTATGGACTGCGGTGTTCCGTTCTGCCATGCGGGTATGCAGATTGGAAGAACCTCAATCGGCTGTCCGCTTAACAACCTTATCCCTGAGTGGAACGACCTTGTTTATAAGGGCGATATCGAGGAGGCATACCGCAGACTTTCACTGACATCAAACTTCCCTGAGTTCACCGGACGCGTTTGTCCGGCGC
>JBJEIV010000155.1:0-2921 GCA_051877395.1 Candidatus Ornithomonoglobus sp. | reverse complement strand
AGGCAGAGCGGAAGGCAGAGCGGAAGGCAGAGCGGAAGGCAGAGCGGAAGGTATTAATGCGGTAATTGAGGCAATGAAGGCCGCAGGTATGGATACTGCTCAGATAGAGAAGCTGCATATCGGCTGAACCGGCCTTGCAGTAATAACAAATAAATTATACACAGCAGGAAAGAAAAAATCCCTTTCCTGCTGTTTTTCTGTATACAGGCTTATGTGTCATATCTTGAATTAATACGGCAGCAGCACCACAGCATAAATACCACGGCGGCGCTTGCCGCAAGCATGAGCGGTATTACGACACAGGAGAAGGAGAGAACCTCTGCCTTGTCGGAGAACACATATGCCGAAACCGGAAACGCGTACAGCGCGCCCGCGGTTATTGCCGCCGCGGTTATGCTGTGGAGCAGTTTTCCGAGAATATAGGGCTTAAGGCTTAATCCCGAGCCGGCGGTTACAGCCATGACCTGAAGATGCACGCTTATGCCGGAAAATCCGACGATGAAGGAGGTTAAAATAAGCTTTTCGTACATGCTGCTGTCAAGCACGGAAACCTTGAGTGTTCCCGTTGAAAATTCGCAGATTCCCGAGGCGAGAGAATACAGCAGGGGCGGCAGCGGCAGCAGATCAAGCAGCGCGCGGGAGATCGCGGAGAAGAATATTATTGAAAAGCATACCGTTATTATATTCTTTGACGCATTGGAGAGTGCTGTTGAAAATACCTCACCAAGCGGCATTTCCGCGGTGTCAAGACGGGTAGGAGGAGAATTATGTCTGCCGCGGCTGTAAAAGCGAAATACAATTCCGACGATTACGGAGGATATGATATGAATTACATAGAGTATCACACCGTAGGACAGCTTTCCGTAGATTGCGGCTCCGACCGAGCCGATTATAAAGAGGGGGCCTGAATTGTTGCAGAAGGCGAGAAGCCGCTCAGCCTCCGATTTTGACAGGCTCCCGCAGCGGTAGAGCTGACATACCGTAACGGCGCCGAGGGGAAAGCCGCTGATTATTCCGAGAACAAACGCCGCAGCGCCGGAGGGGGCGACATTAAACAGCGGACGCATAACCCTCTGGGCGGCGCGGGCGAGCACCGATCCGAAGCCGGAATATATTAAAAGACCTGAGCACACAAAGAAAGGAAATAATGTGGGAATAATGAGCATATAGCACATTTCCATCGCGTCCCTCGCGTAGCGTATAACGGAATCGGCGCGAATAAGTATGAGAGCGATTGTTAATATTACGGCTGTATAGAAAAATGTTTTTTTCATAAGATCACCCCTGTCGTTTTATGTATATTCATTTATCGGGCAAAATAAGCATATAAATTAAAGAATTGAATTACAAGGAGAGGGCGCCATGAAAAAACTGAGCGAGTATATTGCGGATAAAATGCGGATACCCAAGGATGTTATAATGGATCTCCCGAAAGTTTCGGTCTGCGGCGATAAAGAGGTATATATAGAGAACCATAAGGGACTTTTAGGCTATACGGACAGTGAAATCAGCGTTAAGATGAATGACGGAATAATGTATGTCTGCGGTGTCGGACTGAGAATAATCGCTATTGATGTCAACAGAATGGTTGTAAACGGTGATTTAACCGGTGTTAAATATGAAAAAGTCGGGAGAATAAGAAAAAATGTTCAAAAAAATCTTTAAATTTATAACAGGATATGTTATAATAGAAGTAACAGGCAAAAATAAAGAGAAGTTTATCTCAATGTGTCTGCATAATTTTATGGGGATTGATAACATTGTTCCCGACGGCGACGGATTTCTGCTCAGAATGGAGATACGCGATTTCCTGCGAATACCGAGGCTTGCGTATAAATGCGGTGTAAGGGTGAGGATCAGATCAAAGCATGGGCTGAGGCAATGGCTCAAGGGTTATCGCTTCAGATACGGCTTTGTGGTGTCGGGGGTAATGGTCTGTATATTTTTTCTTGTAATTCCTCATTATATCTGGTGTGTGGAAATTGACGGCGCGTATTCTGCAGATACAGAAAAAATCACGGAAATATTGAGGGAGCATGGCGTGTATGTCGGAGCGAAAAAGAGCGGTATAGACGAGCTTGATGAAATAAAGACGGCGATAATTTACGGTGTGGACGGCGTCAACTGGGCATGGCTCTATACCGAGGGAGCGCGGGCGCGGCTTCAGATACAGGAGGAGACTCCCAAGCCCGCCGTTGCGGATAAAAGCACGCCTACGGATATTATAGCAGCCTGTGACGGATATATAGAACGGGCGGATGTTTTAAGCGGCGAAAGACGCGTAAACAAGGGAATGACGGTGAGCGCCGGAGATGTGCTTGTTTCGGGAAAAATGGCGGTTTATATGGACGGCTACCCGGAAAAATATATGTATGTACATTCCAAGGCGGATATTGTCGCGGAAACTGTGCGGCATGAAAGCGGTACCTTCACAACGGAGGAAACCCTGAGAATTAAAACCGGCAGACAGAAGATAAGATTTTCAGCGTCGCTGTTCGGACGGAAAATTGATCTGTTTCGTGATGAAAACGGCGGCTTTGAGGACTGCGATACGGTGTCACAGACATATGATTTTGATATTCCTTTTCTGGGCTATACGGGAATATCGCTTACGGTCCATAAAATTTATGAGATAAATGAAACCCGGCATGAGCTGAGTGAGCGCGAGGTGCTTAACCGCGCCAAGGAGCAGCTTGAGGAGCGTATATGCAAAAAGCTGGGTACGGGAGCTGTGAAGCAGGAGGAACAGCTTACATATAACGTCAGCGGCGGCAGCTATAAGGTTGAGCTGCGGATGCGTTTAAAAGAAAACATAGGCATTGAAGTGCCAGCAGAGGAGTGACAGTATTTGATAAAACGAATGATAGAGCTGCCGGAAAACATTGACGCGGCGGAGCTTTTCGGAAAATTGGATTCCAATA
>JBJEIV010000154.1:0-2930 GCA_051877395.1 Candidatus Ornithomonoglobus sp. | reverse complement strand
GAACTCTCAATATGATCAGTTACTATCGCATATCCGTCATACATAAACAATACGTTCCTTGTATGCGCTATGCCCTCATATCCGGTCTGTACCGATGTATTGAACTCAAACGCTTTATTGCTTATATGGTATGTGAAAGGCTTTGCGGCGGCGGAATGCGGTGCAAGCGGCATGCCAACGACCTCTATCGTATTATGCGCAGCCGCTGTTCGCAGCCTGTTGTAAATATCGTTATAGCTGCTGTAGCTGTAGCGTCCGCTGTCAACAAGGAGCGGACTGCCGTAGGCGTACATAAGCGTCTGATTTGAATCCGGGTGCGAGTGACCGTCATACGGATTATTTAAAAAGCTTACATAAACCGCATTATCAGGATTCCAGCTGTTTCGCATAAAAGCGGAATTTGCATCACTGTAATAGCTTGAAAGGTAGTCTGGACTGCCTTCCCTGCCGCCGCTTGCATACGCTGCGAGCGCGTCATCACCTAAGAAATCCGCAAGTCTTTTAAAGCTGCCAAGCTTATTTATATAATTTGAATCGCCTATGTTTGAATCATATCCGTCGGGATAAAAGCTTTCCATTGCAAACCGCGCGGCATATTTAAGCTTTTCCTTAATCTCCGCGCGCATGGGGTGACCGTTTTGCTCCGCCGTTTCCGCGCAGTCACAAAACAGCTCAGCGCACCACAGGGCATATGCAGGACCCGCCTCCTTAAAGCTCATATCGGCATTATATAAAAGCTCCATGCAGTATTCAACATTCGCTTCCGCCTTTTCTCTGAACTCTCTGTATGTATTAAATTCTGGAAAATATTCTGTTCCTTTAAGGAAGCCGGTATTTGCGACTATTCTCCAGTTGCTCCACCAGTACGCGTCGTTTTCTATATCAAGACTGTTTATATATCGGCAGTCACCACGCACAAATGATATGAGCTTACAGAAAATATCCGGTGTCATTGCCGGAGTGTCAACAAGCGCGTCAATTATATCCACCCACCTGCTGAGCCGCTCCCCTGTTTCAAGGGTTCTGTTAAAGCCGTGTTCCTTCTTTTCCGCAAACGCCATCATCAGAAACAGCAGCTTTTCACCGTATTGTTCCCCCTCGGGATAACCCTCCGGGTCTGCAATATATCTCAGATATTCATACGCCATCGGAGTGCCGAACCGGAATCGCGCAGTCACGTTAAGATATTCACTGTCGGAATTTTCCGGCGAGTTCCACGGTGGGCCGGATTTGTTGTCCTGCCATGAGTATATGCTGCCGCCCGCGCCCGACCAGCTCAATGTGTCCTCGCTCCAGACTGTATCGCCTATGCTTATTATAAACACATCCTTGCTGCCGGTGTCACAGCCGCCGTCAACATACGCCTTAACGGCAAGCTCCGCGCGGGCTATCCGCTTTCCCGCAATTTGTGAAAGCGGAAAGTTTATATACGCGCGCCGCGTCCGCTCCCCGACCGCATCCTCTGGGTCGCAGCTCTCTTCATGCGCATACATAACGCTCTCGCTGCCGTGCGGTTTGTCAGCCTCACCCGCGCATATATATGTATCATTGTCCGCGTAAATTATATGCTCCGCTCCGTCCGTTGTTGTCACCTTCAGCATCGACGCGTCGCCGCTCTCCTTCGCTTTTACAATCACAGGATAGGCCTGCTTCTGCCGTCCGAAAAGCATAACTGAAAAGCTGACGTTATCAAGCTCTGCCGCCGCTTTTTCGGTAACATCCGCCGTATAATACCTTGCCGCGCTTTCTCCTATTCCCTCTACGGTAAGTCGTCCGATCGGCATATCAAGCTCATACGGACCCGTGAGAATATTATCAAGCGCAAGCTCCGCTATTCCTTTATTACCGTCTGCCTCCGTGATTTTAAAGGCGCGCACCGTGCCGGCAGCCTTCCGCTGTCTGTAATAGCTTAAAAGCTCCTTTTTTGCGGTATCATAATCACCGCGATCAGCCGCAAGCCTGACCTTTGAAAGACCCGGATATTCCGAATAGTTCAGTTGTGAAAAAATTTCTGTATCGTCCATATTATCAGTCTCCGCGGTAAACCGCTTTCCTCGCTCCCTGCGTAATTATGCTGTCATTTGCTCTGTAAGCATTCATTTACCCAAGAAATGAAGTTATCCGTTGAATTACCCGTGCGCTCCGCCGTTACATGACCAAGACCCCATACCATCTCAAAATCCACGTCCGCGCCATAGCTGTCAAGGACAAGAGCAAGATTTATTTCGGTTGAAAGCGCTGTGTCGCCCTGATTAATACCTGTGCGTATGCGCCAGTATTCTGCCACATTTGCCGTCTTGTATCCCTCATAGTAGTCCTCAAGATAATACATAGGATTATACATATTCATACGGTGATCCACCGTATTTCCCAGACTGTCCATCTTTTCCATATCCGCCGCATAAGCGACGCCGTACTGCTCATTATCCTTCAGCAGCTCCGCCATGACCGGATCGAAATGAGCGCCCTGACCGTCACCATAGCCAAACAGAATATTTTCACCCTGTACGGCATTCAGATCGTCAAACGCGCCGACGCTCTTTGACGCATTCTTGCATACCTTCACGAAATCCTCAACACTCGTAATTGCCGCTGTATTTGACGCGCTGTCATAAGTGATCCATTCGCCGTCCTTGTTCAGACTGTCGATATACTCCTGCGCAGTCTGATAGGTTACCGCCTCTTTCTTATTGTCCGAATTATTTTCAATACGGTTAATTCCGTCTATTTCCTCAAAATTTCTGTCGCCGGGAATTTCACCTATGCCACCGCCGGGACCTCCTGCGCCGCCCATTGGACCTGACTGCTGCGGCGTATACGGGAAGGTCGTATCATTGAGGAAGTTATTCAGAGACCTTTCAATTTCAGCCTTTATATAGTCATAATAGCTGCCTGACTGATATATGCCGCTTTCCGATTCAGACAATGTC
>JBJEIV010000153.1:0-2941 GCA_051877395.1 Candidatus Ornithomonoglobus sp. | reverse complement strand
ATGGCGCCGGCGGCAGCAGATACGATTCTGCAGCATTTTCAGGATACGGGCGGCGGGGCGGAAAAATATGACCGCGCATCGCTTACAATGAAAACAGGAATACTGATTTCTTTTATAATAGGTACTGTGATGTTCACAATAGTGCAGCTGTTCCCGACACAGCTGATGGGATTTATAGTGAACGATAATGATATTATACAAACGGCTTTGCCGTATTTGAGGGTAACGGCATTCGATTATCTGCTTGTTGCGCTGATATTTCCGTTAAACGGTCTGTGCAACGGATCGGGGCATACGATGTTTACGATGATACCTTCAATATTCTCATCGGTTATTGCGCGTGTTCCTGTTGCATATTTCTGCACAAGGACTCTCGGTCTTGGACTTGCCGGCGTGGGCATTTCAACACCGACAGGCACAATAAGCGCAATTATTATTTGTACCGCATATTACTTGAGCGGTAAATGGAAAAACCATATATAATAAATATATATCAAGGAGGAAAATCTTGATAAGGTTGAAGAACTCATAAAGCTTCAAAAGTATTTCAGAAAGGAACAAGCAAAATGATGAAAAACAGATTTGTATCATGCGTAGTATCTGCATCAATGCTGCTGTCATGCATGGCGGCAACTGTTGCAAGGGCTGAGGACAGCGCAGCTTTTAATTCAGTTTCATATGAATGGACCGAAGATATGAACAGAGGTCTGGCTGCGGTGCCAATCAGCGGAGGAGTGTATCTTAGCTGGCGTTTGCAGGCAGATGAAGATAATCGATTCGGAAGCGGCAGCGAAAATGTGTCATTTGACATATACCGCGACGGAGTGAAAATTGCCACAGAGAGTAATACGACAAACTATATTGATGCCGGAGGAACGGCTTCAAGCGAGTATGCCGTTGTAAAATCGGGTGAGAGCATAGATTCGTGGAATGAAGCAGCTATAATGATGTCCTCGGGAGGTTATATCGATATTCCGCTTGTCTTGCCTGAAAGCGAGACGATCACGGATTCCTCGGACAATTCAAATACATATTCGTTTGCCGCAACGGACTGTTCGGCGGGCGATGTTGACGGCGACGGTGAGTATGAAATCATTGTGAAATTTGTTTCGAATGAGCTTGATGTAGGAAGCGCGGGATATTCGGGAACAACGCGTTTTAATGCATACAAGCTTGACGGAACACGTCTTTGGGAGAATGATATAAATCTGGGACGCAATGTGTTTTCGAGCGCGCATACGGCGCAATTCCTTGTATATGATTTTGACGGTGACGGCAAGGCTGAGATGACAGTTCAGACCTCGCTTGGTTCAACCGATTCAACGGGACAGTATGTATCAAGAGTAAGCGCGGATTCATCAATAAGCTCTCTTACCGATGAAGAAAATGCCACGGCAGATTTTCGTGAAGCGAATAACGGACGTGTAACGACAGGTCAGGAGTTTTTGACCGTTTTTGACGGTGAAACAGGAGAGGCTATAGATACGATTAACTATCCGACAGCGCGTTACAATATTTCATGCTGGGGAAAAAGTGACGGAGGAAACCGCTCACTGCGTTTCTTGGCAGATGTTGCATATCTTGACGGTGAAAAACCGTATGCGTTATATTGGAGAGGATATTATAACCACAGCAACGGCCGTACAGGTATTGCAGGCATAAGCTTTGACGGGGAAAGACTGAGTGTTGATTATATATTCGATACGCTTAAAGGACAGCCGGGATATACAACCGGAAATGAACTGTATGCCGGTGAAGGTAATCATAATCTTACGGTTGCCGATGTTGATAACGACGGTAAGGACGAAGTGATTTCGGGCGCAATGTGCATGGAGGTTGACGATAATAACGCGTTAAAACCAAAATGGTGTACCTTCAGAGGTCATGGTGACGCGCTTCATATAGGTGATTATGACCCTACACACGACGGATACGAATTTTTTACCGTGCATGAGGAAGGCGGTACGGAAGAGGAAGGAGTAACGCTTGATTACGGTATGTCTGTAATTGATGCCGCAACAGGTGAAATAATGTTTCATCAAAGCAATACAAAGGATACCGGACGCGGAATGATGGCAAATGTCGGTTCAGGAGGATATTATCAGATAACGGGTATAGGCACATATCAGTGTAACGGCGGCGTGGATTTTACGGCAGTCAACAATGGTATGGGAAATAATTTCCGTGTATTCTGGGACGGAGATTTGTATGACGAGCTGTTAAACAGCACCGATATAACAAGCTGGAACGGCACAAATATGACATCGATATTCAGCGCGGGCGAATGCGCAAGTATTAATGGCACAAAGTCAAACCCATCATTGCAGGCTGACCTTTTCGGCGACTGGCGTGAAGAAGTTGTTTATCCGAAAACTGACGGCAGCGCTTTGAGAGTTTTTACAACAACGGCCGAAACGGATTATAAAATCAAATCGCTTATGTACGACAAAGTATATCGCAGCGGTGTGGCGGCAGAGCAGACAGCATATAATCAGCCGCCGCATATAGGCTTCTACTTATCTGCAGACCTGTTCTACGGAACCATGACGGATATAGAGCTTGACACCACCAATGTAAAGAAAAAATATTATGTCGGCGAGAAATTTGATAAATCAGGTCTGGTTGTAACCGGCAAATATTCCGATGCGGATGATAAGACAACAACGGATTACAGTGTTTCCGGTTATGATTCGATGAAAGTAGGAGAGCAGACGATAACCGTAAAATATTTGACTTATTCAAAGACATATACTGTTGAGGTTATAGGAGAAAAAGATATCAAGGTTGAAAATACAAAGCCAACCTACAAGATCGGCGAGGAATTTGACAAGAGCGCGCTGACTGTAAAACAGGTATATAATGATGATACTGAAAAGACAGTCAGCGCATATAAGATTTCCGGCTTTGACAGCATGAAAGCCGGTGAGCAGACTCTTACAAT
>JBJEIV010000152.1:0-2942 GCA_051877395.1 Candidatus Ornithomonoglobus sp. | reverse complement strand
AAAAATAATTTAATTTTTTTATGTTTTACCTATTGACTTTTTATAGTTGGTCTTTTTATATAAATTTTGCTTTATCTGCATTAAATGAACGACTCAAAATATATTAATTTTGAGCTGTTCCGAAAGAGAGACTTTATTATCTGAAAAAATCTGACATATCGCTGCTAATTGCTGCAATTATAGGAATCTGATTAGCGTCCCAAAGCATAAGTTTATAGCTTTCACCATTTTCAAGCTGTGGCTCTGACAGTGAAATAATTATATTTCCATCTGCATTGACGTCACACTTTACCGCAGTGACCTTTTTCAAAGATTTATCTTCTTTATAGATAGCCGAATAAAGCTTCATTGATGATAACTGTTTGCCATTTTTAGGTGAAACCACAAATTTTATACCTGTTTCATCACTGATTTTTTCTATTGTAAATTCATCAGAAAATTCACCTAATACATCTACATATTCATGTATCGTATTTTCCGTCTTTTTATTAAGCGGTCTCAGAGCAAATGCGCCGCCATTATCCTCTGCGTATGCCCCGATTGATGCTGTGCTGTCTGCTGTCAGCACTATAAGTCTGTTATCAACTATTTCAGCATCACAGCTCAAACCATTTTCTCCGAGAATAAGCCACGAAACAGCTTTGCTATCCGAGTTCTCAGGCATTACCTCTGCTCTGAGATTATTTTCATCTGTTATTCCATCATCTGTAATGCTGATCTTTTCAATCTTCTGAAGTTCTCCGGCGTTTTTATAAACCTCGCACTCCGCAAGCTGAAAACGTATTCCTCCGTTCTTTACCTGATTGGAAGAAAGCTTTGTTGCCGTAACCTTTACATATCTTGCTGATACTGCGTCAAAATCAATAATATATGGTTCTGATTTGTCGGATGCACCCACTACTGAATAAACCAGTGTATATTCTCCGCCGTCAGCTTTTACTTCAATCTTGAAATCCTGAGGGAATTGATAATATCCCGCCGCCAGCGCGGATGCGTCCGTTCGCGGATATAAAATCACACGGCTTATTTCGGTATCAGCACCCAAGTCAATTTCAAAGTACGGTGGATCAGACGATACGTCAATGCTGCTAAATGCGTTTGACGTATAGCCGCTGCCCGTCGTCACGCCGTCCGTCAGCTTGCTTATGCCCCAATCACTGTTTTCAAGGCTGTTATTTGACGTTACGGTTTTGCCTGTTGAAGCAACCTCCTTTTTGATTGCTGCCTCAAATTCTATTCCCGTTGTAAAATCATCATTCAGCGTCAAAACCGCCGCTCTGCCTGTAAGTTTATTATCAGTCCATGCTTTGAACAGCTTTCCGTCGGGAGCTTTTGCAAGCATTACAACCTGCTCTCCTTTTATAAATTCTCCGCTGTACGGCAGAGAATATTCTTTTCCATTAATATAAACTCCGCCATCATCTCCGGTTACCGAAAGCATAACTGTATCGCTGTCACTGTTACCTCCTATATAAGCGAAATGCGCGGTAAGCTTGGGATTTTCAGGCAGCTCGCTTTTTATTGGATTATTTGACGAAACAATGTCGCCGCTCCAGTATGCAAAAGCATAATTTTCATCATCACTTACAATCGTGATATTTTCAAGGTATTCAACCGCGATTTCCTCATTTGTCACCGGCAGAGGATAGTCCTTGCCGCCTATTACGGCGTGAGCAGATATTTTTTCGGAATTTGCGATATTGACCGTTGTTTTTTCACCTGTTAAAACTCTCTCAAACACCGCTTTTGACGTGATATTACCGTTCATAAATACGGTTACACTTCCAGCGCCGAGATTATCTCCGTCCCATAATGCAAATTTATATCCGTCCGGTGCGATTACTTCTAATTCTATTTTTGTTCCCTTGTCATATTCGATAGCGCACGGCAAAGAATGAGCTTCACCGTCTATTTTAACTGACGCGCCGCTTACATCCGATGTAAGATTTAACACTGATTTTTCATCTTCGGTTGACGGCGCGGTATAGCTGTAATTTGCCTGAATTGTTTTCGCGCTGTCCATTATGACTGATATTGCTTTGTCCGTGCTTTCAACGTCGCCGCTCCACTTTGCAAATTTCAAAGTTTCGCTCGCATCCCCGGCTTCAATTGCAACGCTCGTGCCCGATGCAGCGGATACGGCTGTCGGAAGAGTTGTCTGCTCGCCGTTTATTGTCGCCGTTCCAATAACGCCCGTCGGAGTATTGATTGTAAGCCAATATGCTTCATTTGTGTTGTCATTTACTGTGGAAACAAATTCATAGCTGCCGCTCTCAAGTGCAAACACAGCTTCACCGTTTTCCGTGCCCTTATACGTTACACCGACGGCATTTTCTATATTATTTCCGCTCTCGGTTACGGCTTCCGCATTATTTGTCGGAAGATACAGCGTTGCGGTTGTGTTTGCCGGAACAGTGCATTTATATGTAAGCGTATTATCATTTATCGACCACTCAGACTTTATCTCGCCATACGCGCTGTCATAGCTTCCTTTAGCAGAGGTCAGATTTCCTCCTACCGTCGGTTTTAATATTATGCTCTTATATCCGGCCTCATCTGCGTTTATACCAAGAATATCGCTGAACATCCACTCTCCGATTGCTCCGTAGGAATAATGGTTAAACGAGTTCATCGACACATCTCCGAATGTATCTGTTTCGGCAATATATGAATTCCAACGCTCCCATATTGTGGTTGCACCGTTTTTAACGCTGTAAAGCCAGCTCGGATTTTCGGTCTGCTCCAAAAGTGCAAACGCCGTGTCCGTAAGTCCTGCCTTTGTAAGCGAAGACGCCAAATGCGATATTCCCAAAAAGCCTACCGACAGTTTTCCGTCCTGCTCGTCTATGGATTTTTGGAAACATTCTGCCGCGCGCGCCATTTTCTCCTGCGGAATTAAACCGAAATCTATCGCAAGCGCGTATGCCGTCTGGCTCGGAGCT
>JBJEIV010000151.1:0-15445 GCA_051877395.1 Candidatus Ornithomonoglobus sp. | reverse complement strand
TCCCGTACCCGGCTATGACAGACATTTTACCATCTGTGAATTTTTCGGAATAGAAATGATAAACGTACCTATGCTTGAGGACGGCCCCGATATGGATATGGTGGAAAAGCTAGTATCGGAGGATCCGGCAGTCAAGGGTATCTGGAATGTGCCTAAGTATTCAAATCCGGGCGGCGTTGTATACAGCGACGAGGTGGTTAAGAGATTTGCAAATCTGAAGCCTGCCGCAAAGGATTTCAGGATTTACTGGGATAACGCGTACTGCATACACCACCTTTACAGGGACAATCAGCCGGAAATTTTAAATATCATAAAGGAATGCGAGAAGGCGGGAAATCCCGATATGGTTTATGAGTTCTGCTCAACCTCAAAGGTGACCTTCCCCGGCTCCGGAATTTCGGCAATGGCGGCGTCAAAGGCAAATATTGACGAGGCGGTAAAATATATGAACGCCCAGACAATCAGCCATGACAAGCTGAACCAGTTAAGACACGTATTGTTCTTCCCGACGCAGGACGCTCTTAAAGAGCATATGACCAGGCATGCCGATATTATGAGACCTAAGTTTGAAAAGGTTACCGAAATGCTTGAGGAGGAGCTTGGCGATGCGGAAATTGCAAGCTGGACAAAGCCGCTGGGCGGATATTTCATAAGCTTTGACGGCATGGAAGGCACGGCAAGGAAGATAGTTTCGATGTGTAAGGACGCCGGAATAATCATGACAGGAGCGGGCGCGACATATCCCTACGGAAACGATCCGCGCGATTCAAATATCAGAATAGCGCCGTCATTCCCGCCTATGGATGAGCTTATTGAGGCATGCGAGGTATTTATAATCTGCGTAAAGCTTGCAAGCATAGATAAAATTCTTGAAACAAAATAAAATTTATTTATAAACACAAAGAGAGGATTCCGCGGAACCCTCTCTTAATTTTTGCGAATTTTTATTCGTTTATCATCTTAACCTGTGACGCGGAAAGCGCCTTGTTGTAAATTCTGAGGTTGTCTATAGCTCCGTCAAGCGGTGTATCCCAGTCATTTACGCCAAGGAAAATTGTTGTTGTATCGTCAACGATAGCAGCAATATTACCTTCGGTAATTTTTGTGCCGTCTACATAGACAGTGCCGGTTGTACCTGATACTGTAACTGTGATATTCTGCCACTTGTCAAGCGCCATTGATTTGTTTGCGGTGGTGTATACATCATTCCATGTGTTACCGCCTGTAACATCTCTTGACCATATCATAGGACCGTCATTGAGACTTTCCTGCCAGCCCTGCGGCGCGATTGAAATCCACTGCGCGTTTTCATCGGAGCCTTTAAGAGCTTCGCCGTCAAAATTCGCAATGAACACAAACGGTGAAAATTTTGCTGATGTGTTCAGCTTAACATCAAATGAAATGGTATAATTATTTGATGTGAGCTTATACGGTATTTTAAGACCGTACGAGCCGGAGCCTTCAAATACTACCGCCTGTCCGTCCTCGCTATCGTTAAATACTGCCTCTGTTACCGCAGCTTCTGCTGATGCGGTGGAGCCGGTAAATTCTGCTGTGCCATCTGAAAGCTCATCATCAAGCGTGCCGTCAAACTTATATTCCGCGGCCGGCTCCGGTACGGTAATTACCGGAGCTTCGCCGCTTGCTGTTGTTGTTTTTATCGACAAATCGTCAAAGCAGATTGACTGACCTGTGCTGTTTACCGTTGTGCCCCAGAGAACAGGGAAGGCGTCAACAAAGTCTGTTGCGATTATGCTGTCACCGAGACTTATTGTTCTCTTATAGGTGTCGTTGTCATTTGTAATTGCAATCTTCAAGGTCTGCCATTCGGTTGAAAGTCCTGTGATTTCTGTTCCTGCCTCGTCCGAGGTTGAGTCGTTGTATCTCAATACGCTGCCGGATACTCCCTGCTTAACCTGAATTTCGGCTGTTACAGTATAGCCGTTCGGGATTACAGGTGTATTTATAGCCATACGCGGTCCGCGCGATGCATCCTGATAGCTGCCTGCGTTGAGAACAAGCGCATTGCCTGTAACACCGCCGGTCTGGATTCTGAAATTCTGCCCTGCGTTGGCGCCGCCGGGTCTTGTTCCGATATAGAGCGTTACGCCGTTAAGCGCGGTGTAAGGCGGTGTATCAGAAACTGCAAGGCTGATAAGCACGGTGTTTGCCGCGACAGACTCAAAGTCCTGCGTAATATCCGGCTCCGGGTCCGGCTCCGGCTCAATGTCGGCAATATTGATCGCCGGCTCATCCTTCTGTGTCGCCGCGCCGATTATAAACGAGCAGTCGGCGGCTGTTGTGCCGTAGGAGAGCGTTACTCCCGTGCCGAGAACCGTGAGGTATTTGCCCGGATCTGAAACGCTTACAAACGATACGGTGTTATCCCTGCCGTCAAGACCCTTAACGGTCTTAAATGTCATCTTATCGCCCTGTAAGCCGTCTGTGTCCTGTGTAAGTGTCACACCGGTTCCGGTTGACGCGATGTAAAGTCCCGGCTTATTCACGCTCTGGATAGAAACGTAGTTATCGGCGCTTTCGCCTGTCGGAACAGACTTAGGCTGCATAAGCTCCCATGCGGTGTTGTAGCCGTTCTCACTACCTGCGACGGTCAATGCCGCTGTGATCGGATATGAGGCGTCAGAGAGCGGGTTTGTAAACGCGCCGTGTCCGACATACCTGTTATCCGAGGTGATAATCGTGCTTGCCGTGCCGGTAAGACCGATCGAGGTTTCCGTTACGGGATATACATAGCCGTTTTCGTCAAACCGTAATTCGTCTATACATACGCTGCGTCTGAAGCCTGAGCCGTGGGGGAGAGCGCCGTTATGATAGATGAAGTATGTCTTTCCGTTAAAGTCGATTACCGACGGATGGTTTGTGTTTGACGTAGCCGTCGGCGGCATTATGATCTGCTTGAAGTCATAGCGTCCCATAGGCTCATCCGCCATCGCGTACGCCATTTCCTCGCGCCAGTTCATGGCGTAGAACAGGTAATACTTACCGTCACGCTTGTAGAGCCACGGAGCCTCGGTATAAATTCCGCCGTTCATGCCCTTTATCTTGCGCTCCTTAACGTCTACGTTCATAACGATCTCGCCGTCGCCGTCAATATCTTTTACTGAGATCATGTCCTCGTTAAGCTCGCAGACATAATACTTGCCGTTGCCCCATGCAAGATAGCGGTGCTCGTTTCCGTCCTCGTCAGTATCAATTAATACGGTCGGGTCAATGTCGTTCCAGCCGCTCGATTCCGGCGCGGTAAAGGTGCCCTTTACAAGCGGAGCGCCTATATCCGAATACGGTCCCTCAGGACTGTCTGCAACAGCGACACCTATTGACTGCTTGCCCGACGAGGTCTTATCCCATGTGCAGTAATAGAGATAATATCTGCCGTTATATTCAACCATCTGGCTTGCCCATGCCGATGTATCGTTACTTCTCCATGAGATATCCGTTGCTTTCATAACAACGCCCTTGTACTCCCAGTCGGTCATGTTCTTTGACGTGTAGAGCACCCATTCCGGCATACAATAGCCTTCGTCCGCCGCCGTATCATGACCCGCTATAAGGTATACGGTGTCGCCTATAACCGTTGCCGCCGGGTCGCCTGCGTAGAGAATATTTCCGTCAGCGTCAAAGCCAAGCTCCGGGTTGCCGCCCGCGCTCTTTGCAATTGAAATCGCTTCGGTTTCTTCCGCTGTCTTTGCGGGCGTCTTATATGTGAGCGCCATGCTCTTCTTTGCAAGCTGTGTTATGTGGTTCTGGTCTGTGCCTGTGAGACCGATAACCGGCTCTCTTTCGTCCTTGTCATAGCCGTAGAGGGCAAGGAGCGTCATTGTATCGCCGCTCTTGTAAAACTCGTCCTTTGATGTATCGCCGTCAGCGGTAAAGCTGATTACAACAGTATGATCGCCGTCGTAGCTCCATGTGCCGATCTCGGCGCCGGCGCCGTTTGTAACGGTCTTATCTTTGTTAAGCGTTACCTTTGATGAAATAACGGGCAGGTCATAGTTTCTGTTGCCGCTGTGGTTGATCCAGTTTTCATTTATTGTAGTTGTTCCGTCAAGCTTTGTTCTTCCCACCGATGCGAGATCGTATGTGCCGTAGAGCATTTCCTCGGGCAATGCCTGTTCCTTTTCGCCCGCATATGATACGGCCGCGGCTACCGGCCAGCCGTCAGGCGTATAGAGAAGCTTTCTTATCTGGAGAATAGCTCCGCCCTCAACCGCGTCCTTGCGGAAGTGCGAGCAGTAGAAGCTTTCGCCGTCGCGCGAGGTTATAGCCGAGTTATGACCTGAGCCGTAATAGATATGCGCGTCGTCGGCGCTTCTCGGATAATACCAGTCATTTGTATTGCTGTCCTCGACCATTGTCATTGAGCCGTCGCCGAGACGGTATGAGCCGAGAAGCTTATATCCGGTTATTTCGTCAGCAGTAACATCTCCGCTGCTGCGGCTGTACTCCTGACCTACAGCCACGCCGTTTGCATCGACAAGCTGGGTCGATGTGTTCTGTGCAAAGCTTTCCGATAACGGTGAGCGCGCGACTCTTGTATTATAGTTCGAGCCGAGCCATGCGTAGGAGGTGAAGCAGTAACGATAGCCGTTATACTCGTACATCCATGCGCCCTCAGGACCCGCTACGCCGCGCTTTTGCGTAAATATTGAGGTTGTTCCCTGTTTAGCAGCCGATGCGCAGGTGCTGAGAATTGTAGAATCCGAGGTGTAATTTACTCCTTCAACCTTGCCGTCTGCGGTTAAAGGCAGAGCCTGTATGCCGCCCCAGAAGGAACCGTAGATGAAATAAGCATTTCCGCTGTTTGAATCGGTATATATGTTAGCGTCAATCGCGTTTGTGACATATGAGTTGCTTTCTTTAGTTGCAAATACAATTTCATCTGTTGTTATTGACGCTTGCGGATCAGCCCAGAACAGGGGAGAGTCGGATTTTACAAGCGATATTACCGAGTTTCTGCCGCCCAGTCCGCAGGAGAGCGACATATACATCCAGTAAGGATGCTCGGCATCCTTTTCGGGAACGTATATAACGTCCGGCGCCCAGTATGTGCCGTTCATGGTTGTGTCTGCATAGTTGTTCTGTATAAACGCGGCGGTATTCGGCGCCATTACACTTGCGTTTATGCTTGTAAAATCGTACTTCTTCCAGTTTATGAGATCCTCCGAGGTGAAGATAAGATGATGCGATGAATATACATAGTATGTATCGTCACCCTCAAACTGTACGATTGACGGGTCGTGCGCGCCGTCGGTTGTGGTCGAGGAATCCGCCGGAGCAGCCACAGGACCCTGTATGCCGCAGTAAAGCGTCGCCGCGGTGTAGGTCTCATCATCGCCCGTGTCAACCTTAACTATAACCTTTGAAGCGGATGCGGAAACAGGGAGCTCAAGTGTAATTTCCTTGCTTTCAAGTGATGCAAGCGTAAGCTCCTCACCCTCTGAAAGAAGCATTTCGTTTCCGTTCTCATCTACCTCATAAGCCGAAGCCTTAACAGTAGAGGTTTCGGTTGTATCATTTTCAATTACCGATGTTACAGAAAGCGTCGGTAAATCGCCTGTGGGGTAATATATGCCTACAGGCTCCATGTCATTCCATAGAAAAAGCTTTGCCGATCCGCCGCCCTTGCGCGCGATACTGAAGCTTTGTGAAGCTGATGTTATTTCACTGTCAGTAAAGGTCTTCATAGATAAATTGCTCAGCACGCCGCTTGCATCATACTCCGCAAGATAAGCCGCAAGCTCTGAGATGTCCTCGGTATCAGCGTTAAAAAGCGTGAAGTCAGCCTTATCGGCTGTGATCTCACTGTTATACTGTAAGCCCTTCGGGCTGAAGTCCTCCGCGTCATACGCAAAAATTTCTGTGCCGTTCTCGTCATAGAAATGGGTATTTACAACAAAGCAGTTGTTCTCATAGATCTGCGCGTTCTTTTTGTCGGTGTAAGCCTCCGCCGCAAGCGTCTGAACCTCCGTTTCCGAAAGAGCGAAATCATAGACCGTAAAATCGTCTATAAGACCGCTGTAATAAGCATCGGCGGGAAATTGCGATTTACCCAAATACAGATTTGCCATTGTGCCAAGGTCGCTGAGGCTTGTCGTTACTGCTGTTGACGTGCCGGTAACATAGCCGTCAACATAGAAGGTTGAAGTATTGCCCTCTTTGGTAACGGTTACATTATGCCATGTGTCGACAGTGAGCGCCGTGTCCGAATCAAACGACAGCTCAACGTCGTTTTTCTTTACCGCATAGCGCGGCATTGAACCGTTTGAAACGGTAAGAAACGCGTATGTATTCGTGTCGTTGCCCAAGTCGTAGATTCTTGCCCATGTTGTGATCTGTGACGGGTTGCACCATACGCTTATGGTGTAATCGCCGGTTATTGAGGCAAGCTCTGACGCTGAGCCGTTGATGTCGGCATACTGCTCATTTCCGTCAAGCGACAGCGCGTTTCCGTCGCGTCCTTGTGTGAGCGTGCCGCCGTGAAGCGTGTAGCCGTCGCCGCCGTCGTCAAAGGTAACCCTTATGAGGGGCGAATTGATGTCCGCCGCCTGCGCCATAGGCGCTGCCCAGCCGCAGGTGCCAAGCATTGCCGCAGCCGCCGCCGCGGAAATTGTTCTTTTAAATTTCATCTCTCTCTTTCCTTTCTGTGTTGGATTTATTTAAAACTTATTGTAAACACATCACCCACTGTATACACCTTAACAGTGTCGCAGCCGGCTGTATCAAGCCTTATAAATGTGTCCGCTGCCGCGGCTGCGCTGCCGGCTGATACCAGTGCGCCGTCCTTATAAGCCGCTGCGGTGATCGTACCTGCCGGGAGACCTCCAAGACGCACATTAACACCGCTGTCCGAAAGCTGCGCGTCCGCTATAACCGACGCGGCCGATATGTCAAACGCGCAGGCTGACGGGTCCTCGCCGCCGCTCATTGTGAGCGCTCCGTCCTGCACCGTGAGGAACGTTCCCGGCTTTGACGCGCTTTCAAACGAAATTCCGCCCGAGCCGTCAAGCGCCTTAACCGTTCTGAAGGCAGCTTTTCTCAAAGACCTGTCGTCCGCTGTTGTAAGCTGAGTGAGCTTTATGACGCCGTTGTCGTTTGTGATGTACAGGCCCGGCTTGTTTACCGCCTGTATCGAAACAAGCGTGTCGTCTGTCTTATCCGAAACACCCTGAACAATTTCCCACTGACTGCCGCGTCCGTCAATACCGCCTTCACAGCAGACTAACTCTGCGCTTAACGGATAGCTGTCATCGGTCAGCGGATTGTCAAAGCTTTCATATGAAACCGCAATACCGTTATTTTTTATAACCGACGCCGCGCCGGAAATTCCGACCGAGGTTTCCCTCATAGGCTTAACGCTGCCGTCAGCGTTAAAAAACATTTCGCCTATATTTGCGACCCTGCGGAAGCCGGAGCCGCCGGGGAGCGCGCCGTTATGATATATGAAATATGTGTTTCCGTTAAAGTCAAATACTCCGCCGTGGCTTGTGTTTGATGTGGCTGTAGGGGGAGTGATAAGTCCGCCGTATTCCCATTCGCCGGACATCAGATCGTCCGTTGTCGCGTATGCCCACTGCTCGCGCCAGTCCTTTGCAAAGAACAGATAGTATTTTCCGTCCTTTTTATATAACCACGGCGCTTCGGTATACGCTCCGTCAAGACCGTTTATGGTATTGGTTATAATATCGTCGGAGGTGATTTTTCCGTCACCGCTTATGTCCTTTACAGATATCATATCGTCATTAAGCTCACAGGTGTAATTTATGCTGTTGCCCCAGTTGAGATAGATATGCTCCGTACCTTTTTCATCCGTTTCGATCCAGCCTGTCGGGTCGATATCGTTCCATGCGGAGGTGTTCTCTGTTGTGTCGGTAAGTCCGTTTATGAGCGGCGTTTCGCTCACATTTTTAAACGGTCCCGTCGGTGTATCGGAAACGGCCGCGCCTATGCACTGATAGCCCTCTGCCGTATCCATGCTTGCCCATGTGCAGTAATAGAGATAATATTTGCCGTTGTGCTTTAATACCTGCGCCGCCCACGCCGAGTCGTCAGTATTTGCCCACGGGATATTTTCTCTGTTACATACAAAGGCAACGCCCTCATATTTCCAGTCAGCTAAATTCTTTGACGAATAGCAGAGATATTCGGGAATTATATATCCGTCACCCTTTGCCGTATCATGACCCACATAGAGGTAAACCGTGTCTCCGTCAGCCAATACCGAAGGGTCGCCGCCGTATGCCGTATTGCCGTCAGCGTCAAAGCCCGCTATAGGATTGCCGCCGCTGCTTTTATTAATTGCTATTGCCTCTGCGGTTATTGTATTTTCTTCGGCTTCATAGCTGTCGCCGCTCTTTCTTGCAAGCTGTGTTATATTGTTCTGATCGGTTCCTGTCATAACAAGAGCGTTGCTTTGGGTGTCCTTGTCGTAACCCGCGAGAACGTACATCGTCATTGTATCGCCGACGGAATAAAATTCGTAATTATCCTCATTTCCGTCAACAGCGAAATGCAGCTTTATTGTATAATTGCCGTCAAACTCCCATGTGCCCAAGTTATTGCCGAGACTTCCGCCGGGCTGAATAACAACCTCTGATGAGAGCACGGGCAGGTCGCATTTCTGGGAGGAATCCCAGCTGCTTAAATCGTTTATGCCCTCTGCCATGAGCGTTACGCCCACCGACGCCAGATCCCATGCGCCGTAAAGAGCGCTTTGCGGGATCGGCTGTAGCTTTTCGCCCGCGTAATCAAGCGGAGACACGACCGGCCAGCCGTCCTCGTTCCAGAGCATTTTTCTTACAGAAAGCTTCGCAAAGCCGTCGGGAACCTCGCGGCAGTGCTCAACAAGATACCATTCTCCGTCATCGTCACGGAATACGCTGCAATGTCCGTTGCCGTAGTAAGTGATGCCGTCGCCTAACTGATAGGAGCCGAGCATTTTATAGCCCCAGAACACCGATTTATCAGTCTGCTCAACAAAGCTTGTTCCGACAAGGTTTCCGTTGTGGTCAACAAGCTTTCTGTGAGAGCTTGCCTCCGTTTCGGACGCCCATGTGTTGTCAAGTGAGTTTCTCGCGACTCTGATATTATAGTTTGTGCCGAGCCAGCCGTAGGAGGTAAACATATATCGGTAATTTGTATCGGTATTGTTTATCATATACGGCCCCTCCGGCCCGTTTACGCCGCCGGGCGTGGCGTACAGCCTTGAGCCGAGCTTCTTGCAGGAGGCGTGAATTGACTTGTTTGACGTGTAGTCAACACCCTCCGCCTTTCCGTCCGCCGTAAGCTTTACCTGATGTATGCCCTTCTGGAAGCTGCCCCAGAGAAAGAAGCGGTCGCCGTTGGTGTCCTCATATATATTTTGGTCAATCGCGTTGGTGTTGCAGTCCGTTTCATCGGAGGATATGACAACGCCGCAGTCGATCCAAGGACCTGTGGGCGATGAACCCTTTACAAGTCCTATCATCGAACGGATGAAGTCAAAATCGCTGCCGTTGGTGGAAAGGGAATAGTAGAGCCAGTAAGGGTGCTCCTTATCCTCCTCTGCGTAATAAATATCCGGCGCCCATACTCCTGTATTCGCAGCCGAGCCCATCGGCTCAAATATCTCTTTGCAGAAATCAAGCGCCGACTGCGGGATCCTGAAATTATTGTCTATGCGCTCCCAGTGAATCAGATCGTCGGATTTAAACGTGTCCATGGGGTATGTATCGGTAAGCGTCTGCCCCTCCTTTGTTTCATACTCGCCCTCATACGCGTTTGTGTTATAAGCGTAGTAAACGCCTGTCGCGGGGTCCTTGAAAATTGAAGGGTCATGCGCCGCCATTGTGGTGCCGAAGGTGTCGTCAGCGACCGCGGCGGGGAATACCGCGCCGTCCGCCTTTGGCTCATACCCTTCGGCAAACGCGGTTGCTGCCGAAGAAAGCAAAGCCGCGGCCGTAAGCAGCAGTACCGCCCGTTTTTTCATTAAGCTCATTCTTTCGCTCCTTTCGGTAATTGTATATAAAATCACTCATAAATATATACATTTATTATAGCATATTTTTCAGATAAAGTAAAGATTATTTGTTACATAAGAGTGAAATGTTAACAATTTAGCCTTAAATTTAAACGTTATGCCGTATGGTATGATGCAATAATTAAACACTCATTAAAAACACCTGTTAAGCATAAAAATGGAGTGATATACAAATACTGTTAGCAAAGACAACAAAATGAAACGGAGGAAATGTTAATGACCGATGAAAGTTACAGATTTATTAAGAAATGTTACATAGTATTACTCGCTGTGCTCGCCCTCGGAGCAGCCGCGGGAGGGATATATTATGTAAACAGGTATAATTATTCAACCGACATAAAAAGCTATCTCGATTCGTTTTTAGAGAGCGCCGCAAACGGTATGAGCTGCCGGAGTATAATGCTTGGAGCGATTAAAAGCAATATGCTGACCTTTGCCGTGCTCCTTGCGGGAATACTGTTTCGGTTCGGCGGAGTTATTATATGCGCCGAGCTTATAAGGCGCGGCTTTATAACCGGCTTTACCGCGGCGGCAATGATGCGTGTATACGGCGGAAAAGGGCTTGTTATGGCGGTTTGTCAGCTTCCCGGCATGCTGCTTTTAATCCCTGCGGCGGCTCTGTTTGCCGCGGTTAACACAGCTCTGTCTTTAAAGCGGATACAGACGGAAAAAAATTTTGTAATTGTCTATATTTTTTTTGCGGCCGCGGTTATCGCCACATTTTGTGCCGCGGCATTCTGCGAGGGATATCTGACCACAACATTTATGAAATTGATTTCCCGTACGGTTACATAATTACATGGCTGGTTTACAAAAAAATTCAAAAAAACTCTTTACAAATTTGAAATTTATGATATAATGTATCTGAAATATTTTTGTAACACAAATGTAAAATACGAAACATTGATGTAAATGATGCGCGCATCAAAAGAGAAAGGAAAAATACGAATGAACTCGCATATAGACGAATATACCGACTTTATGAAAAATACAAAGCACAAGTCAATGAACACGGTTGAGTCATACACCCGCGACATAACCAAGTATATTACATATCTTGGGGAGCTTGGAATAACCGAACTGGGAAGTACAACAAAGACTACGGTACTTTCATATATGGTTGCGCTCAAAAAGCGGGGCAGAGCAGCTTCGACCCTTTCGCGCACGCTTGCATCAATAAGATCATTTTATCTGTTTTTAAAGGACAGCGGATTTGTTGACAGCGATCCGACTAACGCGCTTGTCGCTCCGCATGTGACAAAGAAGCCGCCGCGCGTTCTTTCAAACGCCGATGTCGATCTTCTGCTAAGCCAGCCTAAGCTTACCGACAATAAGGGCATACGCGACAAAGCGATGCTTGAGGTGCTTTATGCTACAGGCATCAGGGTTTCGGAGCTTATAGGTCTTGATCTTGAGGATGTAAACCTTAACATGGGATATATAAGATGCCATAACAATAAGAGCGAAAGAGTTATTCCTATGGGAGGCAAGGCGGTTGACGCGCTGAAGGCTTATATCGACAGGGCAAGAGCATGTATGATAAAGAATGAAAACGAAAACGCGCTCTTTGTAAACTGCAGCGGAGGCAGAATTTCACGTCAGGGCTTCTGGAAGATAATAAAGCAGTATCAGGAAAGCTCGGGTATCGATATGGATATAACGCCGCATTCGCTCCGCCATTCCTTCGCGGCGCACCTTATTGAAAACGGCGCGGACTTACAGTCGTTAAAAACCATGATGGGACATGCGGATATTTCATCGACACAGGTGTATACCTGCTTCCTCGATGAAAAGATCAGATCGGTTTATCAGAAGTCGCATCCCAGAGCAGTGTGAACGGCTGACATATTAAGTAAAAAGAAAGCATATCATAGTTTCATAAAGAATTGTTGAGGGAGGGGTTTTTATGAAACGGATGATGTGCTTTTTTATTTGTCTTGTTTTGTCTGTGACAGGTCTTACCGCCTTTGCGGAGGGGGAGGAAGCGGCGGATGCGATTGACGGAGTGGAGGCGAAATCATGCATACTGATCGAACAGAGCACCGGTGAGGTACTGAGGGAGATGAACGCCGACGAGCAGCTTCCGATCGCAAGCGTTACAAAGGTTATGACAATGCTTCTGATAATGGAGGAAATAGACAAGGGTAATCTGTCGTATGACGATATGATACCCGTAAGCGAAAACGCGATGAGCTACGGCGGCTCAACTATGTTTCTTGAGGCGGGCGAGGAGCTTCCGGTAAACGATATGCTAAAGGGTATCGCCGTAGCCTCCGCAAACGACGGCTGTGTGGCGATGGCGGAGTATATAGCGGGCAGTGAAAGCGGGTTTGTCGATATGATGAACAAAAGGGCGCAGGAGCTTGGAATGACCAATACTCATTTTGTGAACACAAACGGACTTGACGAGGAAAATCATTATTCCTCCGCGCGCGATGTCGCGATAATGTCAAGAGAGCTGCTGACGCATCCGAAGATAACGGACTATACCTCAATATGGACAGATGAGCTGCGGGACGGAAAATTTCAGCTTGCCAACACAAATAAGCTCGTGAGATTTTACAGCGGCGCAAACGGGCTGAAAACAGGCTCGACCTCAAAGGCGCTGTGCTGTCTTTCGGCATCGGCTGAGCGCGACGGTATGGAGCTTATCGCCGTCGTTCTGGGCGCGCCGACCTCGGATAAGCGGTTTTCGTCGGCAAGGTCGCTGCTCGATTACGGCTTTGCAAATTACGGGATAAAGGTTCTTATATCTGAGGGCGAGGAAGCGGCGCAGGCGGATGTGATTAACGGAACAAGCGATACGGTAAAGGCGGCCGCGGCGGAGAATAAATCGCTTTTAATGTCAAAGGCGGAGGCAAAGGAGCCGGAAAGGATAATATACTTAAATGACAATATAACCGCGCCCATAGCCAAGGGCGACGTTCTGGGAACTGTCGAATTTGTCTGTGACACAACAACTGTCGGAAGCGTGAATCTCGTCGCGGCAGAGGATGTGCCGAAGAAGGGGATATGTATGATAATAAAAGATATTGTCACAGGCTTCATGTGAAAATTATGATAAATTTACAAAAAACACTGTACAAACAGATAAAAGTATGTTATAATATTAACAATACTTATTGAAAAGGACTGATAAGGATATGGATAAAAAGGTTCCCGAGGTTGTTGTAAAACGGCTGCCGAGATACTACAGATATTTAGGCGAGCTGCTTAGTCAGGGCATACACAGAATATCATCAAACGCGCTTTCCCAGCTTATGGGCGTAACCGCTTCTCAGATAAGACAGGATCTTAATTATTTCGGCGGCTTCGGTCAGCAGGGCTACGGATATAACGTAAAAAGCCTTATCGAGGAAATAGGAAACATTCTCGGTCTTAATGACAACGACACAATGATAATTGTCGGAGCGGGAAATCTTGGCCGCGCTCTGGCAAATCATACGTCATTTGAAAAACGCGGCTTTAAGCTTGTAGGTATTTTTGATAATGACAAAAGAGTAATAGGCTCCTCGATACGCGGCATAGAGGTAAGTCCAAGCGATGAGCTGAGCGCGTTTGTAAGGGAAAATAGGGTTGATATTGCAATTCTTACGGTTCCCGCTTCCGCCGCTCATGATACGGCAAAGCTGCTGGTGGAAAGCGGAATACGGGGCATTGTGAACTTCTCTTATTCGGAGCTTGACGTTTCCACGAATGTGCCTGTTGAGAATGTTCATCTTTCGGACACCTTAATGACTATGGCATACAGAATCAAGGAGCAGGCGGAAAAATCGGAAGCTGAGGAATAACAAATGAAGGTTATAGCATTTACAGGACCGAGCGGGACCGGCAAAAGCTACCGCTCAATTATGGTCGCCAGAGAGCAGGGCGCGGACGGTATAATAGATGACGGTCTGCTTATATCACACGGCAAGGTAATAGCCGGAAGCAGCGCAAAGAGGGAAGCGACAAGAATGGCGTCCGTCAAGCACGCGCTGTTTATACCGAATGACTATTGCAATGAGATGCGCAGGGCTCTTAAAAAGAGCAGGATCAAAAAGCTCATGATTTTAGGAACCTCCGACGCGATGGCGGAGAAGATCGCCAAAAGGCTTGAGGTCGGAGCTGTGGAGTATTTTGTACATATTGAGGATGTGGCAACTCCTGAGGAAATGGCGATGGCAAACCGCATGAGGCTTGAGGACGGCAAGCATGTGATACCTGTTCCGACCTTTGAGATACAGAAGGAATTTTCGGGATATTTCCTCCATCCGCTGCGGCGGTTCCAGAAGAACCTCGACATTGAGGAGGAGGGCGCTGAGGCGGATAAATCAATAGTGCGCCCGACCTTTTCGTATATGGGAGATTTCACGATTTCGGACAATGTGCTCAACAGCCTTGCGATACACGAGGCGATGAAGGTTGAGGGCCTTGTTAAAATCAACAATATAAATGTGCGGAAAACGGTTCATGGAGTACATATGGATATAACCGCGACACTCCGCTACGGCTGCGATATACGCAAGGTGTGCCGCGAGGCTCAGAAAAATATCCGCTCCGTTATAGAATGCCTGACCTCCGTAAATATGCGCCGCGTGCATTTTCTGGTAAAGGCGCTTTCTTTATAAAAATTTTGGATTTAATGCAACCTTTTGGCAGTCTGGATCGTATTAATTACAGAGATACATGACGAGGAGGTATTTTTATGAAAAAAACAACGGCATTAATCACCGCTGCGGCGATGCTTTTCGGCGCGGCGCCGGCTGTATGGGCAGCGGAGGCGGACTATGAGAAGCTTATCCCGGATATAAAGAACAGAATGGAAATCCCGGCAGAGTATTCGGATTTCAAATGCACGGGAATCAGCGAAACGGACGACGGAACGGAATATCAGTTTAAGTGGAGCATCCCGGGAGACGATACATACAAGTCCGTAAATCTCTCCTGCGATTCGGACGGTATTATCACAAGCTACAGCAATTGGCAGGATTCGGAGGAGTATGATTATCTTAAAACAGATATTGCCGCGGCAAAACAGACGGCGGAGCGTTTTGCGGTGAGAATGAATCCGGCGCTTGATGGGAAGCTGAGGATCGAGGCAGATATGTCAGGCTATAACCGGGGCGCCGCCTTCTTCCTGATTTATGAGGAGCATAACGGTATAGAATATGACATGCAGATAGGCGGCGTTTCCGTTGCCAGCGACGGTACAGTTACGAACGCTTATATTGACGAACCGGATTTTTCTGACGAGGATGTTTCAAGGCTCGTAACAGCCGCTGAGGCTTATAACGAGTATATGGAATATGCCGCGCCGAAGCTTGTATACTGCGCATACACCGATAAGGACGAAAATATAAAGACCTTCCCCGCATACATAAAGGGAAACCGCAAGGCGGTAAGCGCGGTTACCGGCGAGCTTATAGA
>JBJEIV010000150.1:0-3003 GCA_051877395.1 Candidatus Ornithomonoglobus sp. | reverse complement strand
CTGCCTGTCTTTTCTCTTATCGATTTTGTATAACCGACAGGCACAGTAGACTTTATAACCATTATCGCATCAGGGTTACACTGCATAACAAGCTTAATAACTGTTTCAACTGCCGATGTGTCAAAAAAATCCTTATTGCTGTCATAATTAGTCGGAGCAGCTATAACGACATAATCAGCCTGTGAATAAGCATACTCCGCGTCTGTAGTGGCTGTGAGATCCAGCTCCTTTGTGGAAAGATATTCTTCAATCTCTCTGTCAACAATAGGTGACTTTTTATCATTTATCAAAGCGACCTTTTCAGGTATTATATCTACCGCATACACTTTGTTGTGCTGCGCTAACAGTATCGCGTTTGAAAGTCCTACATATCCGGTGCCTGCAATTGCAATAGTTGGTTTCTTTTGCATTGGAAATCCCCCTTTATCTTATCTTATATCTCTGACTGCCTTTGTAATAATCTGAATTTCTGAACTCATTTTGCTGTTATCAAATGTGTCGCCTACTTTTTTAGAAATTGTGTTGTTTTCATTCTTTATAATATCAAAAAATCTGTATACCCACATAACTCCCACAAGATAAGGTCTGTTTTCAAGCAGCTTATATCTCGCTTTAAGCTCCCGCGCCGGCGGAAACAATTGTTTTATAAAGTGTCTTAATTTATAAATACCCGTATCACTGTTCCTTATTGTACCCTTCAGCTCTTTTGTTCCAAAGCTCCCACTGACGAGCACCAGCTTTTCCAACGTGCATACATCATTATTTACATCATTGTTTTCCATAAACCACTTTTTCATCAGCCCGACCGCCATTTGATTAAGCGCTGTAAGCCGCGCTTTTTTCATGTACTTATCAATAACATCATCGGAAAGCTTTTTGTTCTTTAAAAGCACATAGAAATCGGTTATCAATCTGATACCCGCACCACCTTCATACAAATGATGGCACAAATGAGCCATCAAATGCATATATAAATATTCATCCTCAAATGAATACTGATGCTTATATCCATCATTTAAAACGGTATGCTCCCATGCTTTTGCGCAAAATTTATATGTGCGGCTGTTATGTGTCGTAAGCTGCCTGTGTATCTCAATTTCCATATAAGGCGCTTTTTTATATGTGGTATGCACCTCATAGTCATCAAGTTCTTCTATTTTTTTATATCCCAGTCCGAGCATGATTTTTTCAGTATTATCCTCATCCATCGGTTTTATAAGAATATCAATATCGCCCGACTTTCTGTAATCCGGCATAGGGTAAAGATATTTAATAACACTGCCTTTCAGAGGCACATAATCGATTCCGGCTTCTTCAAATGCTTCACCTATTGCTTCAAGCTCCAGCGCCTGTGTGGCTTCAAGCATGATCTGCATTTCATACGCGGTTTTGAACTTCTTCATAGTCTGTTCCGGTACATTGATGTTTAAATCCCGCAGACCAATATAGAGCATATTCTCCACACCGTGACTTCTGCCGAATGAAAAAAGCTTCTCAAAGTCGATATTATCCGGCAGCTCCGGCACATCTCCGTTAAGCACATAACGGATTAATTTAATTGTATAACTGTATATTGCTTCCATTATGTACTTTCCTTTCTTTTAACAAGCGCCATCTCGCTTAATTACCGCAATTACGGATTGGAATAAAATCTTAATATCAAGTCTTATGCCTCTGTTATGTATATAGTAAAGCTCCATCTTCTGACGTTCACCATCTTCATAGCCTGCATTATTTCTCGCATATGCCTGCCAATAGCCGGTAAGTCCCGGTTTTACACTGGTAAGCAGCTTCTGTTCTTCGGATGTGTAGTTCATTTCAAGCTCCTGGGGCAATATCGGTCTCGGTCCGATAACGGACATATCACCTTTTATGCAGATATTAAAAATTATTTGCGGAAGCTCGTCCAGACTAAGCTTTCTTATCATATTTCCAAGATTATGCGGCAGTAATCTCGGATCATTATCGAGCTTGAATTCCTTTAAATATTGCTCATATTCTTCAGGTGAAAGAATCCTTTCCAGATTTTCCGCATTTTTAACCATACTTCTGAATTTAACCATTTTTATTGGCTTCATATTCTTGCCTACTCGCTCTTGAACAAAAAACGGATTTCCGGGATCTACTATAAATATTACTATGGCAATTATAATGCATGGGATAATCAAAATAATACTTGCAATCAATGAACTTACAAAATCAAAAACACGCTTAGTACATTCGTATCCCCACCTGTTTTTTTCTTTCGGAGTCTCACGATTGATGTTATTCTGTTTTATCTGTTTTTTAACAGTTTTAACCTGTTCCATACTCACTTCTCTCCTTCGTAATACTGAAATATACCCTCTCCTGTGTAATGCCTAAGACGATTTCCTTAAAAAGCCGTTTGCGGATTATAGTTTACACTATGCCTATCTCTCTTAACTGCTCTACCTGTTCATACTTAAGTGTTCCCTTCTTATATGCCTTTCTCTGTCCGTTAATCCAGTAACTCAGCTTAAAGCCTTTTTCCGTGACATATGTCTTAGGCACCGTGTTCCATATCATGCCTATTCTATCAAGCTGTATGCGCTGCTCCTCGGTCAGTTTTTTGTTTGACCGCTGTCTGCGTATCCAAGCGCCGAGCGCGATGCCGTCTTTTGTTTTATATGCGGATGGTATATCAAAATTGCCGTGCTGCCTGTAATACTCGCAGGCAGCTCTGTAGGCGTTTTTCCACTGAAACACATACTTGCTGTCCCACTCCATGCCGATTGCAGTCAGTCTATCCTTCTGCTCAGCACTGAGAGCTGCTCCCGCTCTTGTTGAGCCGCCGTTTAATTTTTTCAGTTTATCTATCCATGCGCCGAGCTTCACGCCGCCTTCGGTGATATAATTATGAGGCACCTTCAGATTGCCATGCTCTCTATAATACCTCTCAGCCTCCAAATAGTTACGCTCCCACAGTGCATTGTTTTTGCTCCACAGCATACCTATTTCATTAAGCATTTTCACATGCGCATC
>JBJEIV010000149.1:0-15486 GCA_051877395.1 Candidatus Ornithomonoglobus sp. | reverse complement strand
GTGTAGCTGGCGGATACAGTCGGGATGCTCCGACAGAAGTATCTTATTCAGCTCATCACGAACAAGATTATGATCCGCTTTTTTTATCAGTATTGCGCACTTTTTAATAGCGCGCTCCGTCTGCTCCTCTATTTTAAAGTCCAGAACAGCCATGAACCGCACGGCGCGCAGCATCCTGATCGCATCCGTCTTAAAGCATTGCTGGGCATCTCCCACACAGCGTATGAGCCTGTTATTCATATCCCGCTGTCCGCCGTAATGATCCACTATTCCCTCTTTCGGATTATACAATACGGCATTTATAGTGAAATCCCGCCTTCCGCATTCATCCTCGGGGCTGCCGCAAATACGGTGTCCGTCACTGAGCTCATTACGGCACAGAGACTTGACCTCATAACCGGTTTTATTCTCCACTACCGTTACCGTATTGTTTCCGGCGCCGGTGTCTATTGTGTGCCTGAATATACTTTTTATATTCTCCGGCATGGCATCGGTTATTATTTCATAATGATCCGGAGTCTTATTAAGCATAAGCTTTCGTACCGTGCTTCCCGCTATATATGCCTTATAACCGGCTCTATTAAGCCTGTCCGTTATTTTTGCCGCTCCATCCGTAATATTCAGCTTCATGACGTCCACCTCCTTCTTAAATATAATATCCTATTTTATATTGTATCACAATTATCCCATAAGGTCAATAATGCTTTAATGTAAAATTCGATATTATTATTGACTTTTTGTTCAAATTGTTATATTATTATAATATAAACACATATACAGATTTACAATTCAAACAAAAAGGAGACTGCTATGAAAAGAGACGATATAAGATTCGAGCTTAAGCACGAGGTTCTCAAGCTTGTTGCCGAACATACCTTTAACGATTCCATGACTATGGATGTCTTTGAACAGATACCGTTTCAGGTTATTCCGGGAATTACCCCGCGTTTCCGCTGCTGCGTTTACAAGGAGCGCGAGATTATCCGCCAGAGAACAAGATTGGCTCTCGGTATGATGCCCATACCGCGTGATAACCATGAGCATATTGACATGAATGAGCATATAATTCAAGTTATCCCTGCCGCCTGCGAGGGCTGTCCCATCAACCGTTTCCAGGTTACCGAGAACTGTCAGAACTGTATGCAGAAGGCATGTCAGAAGGCATGCGCGTTTGGCGCTATCACCATAACACCGAGAGGCGCGTATATTGACCAGACAAAATGTAAGGAATGCGGCCGCTGCGCGGATTCCTGTCCGTATCATGCGATCGCCGATCTCATGCGTCCGTGCAAGAGAAGTTGCGATGTAGGCGCGATCGACATCGGCGGCAATAAGCTGGCGCATATAGACAATAAGAAGTGTATTGCTTGCGGTCACTGCGCTCAGGCGTGTCCGTTCGGCGCAATTTCGGATATTTCATACATAACAAGTGTTATTGAAGCAATCAAGGACCCGAATGTTGTAACCGTCGCTATTCCGGCGCCGGCGGTTGAGGGTCAGTTCGGTCCGAACGCGACAGTCGGCAGAGTAAAGACAGCATTGAAGCAGCTCGGCTTTGACTATGTTTACGAGGTAGCCCTCGGCGGAGACCTTGTTTCAATGCACGAGGCGAAGGAGCTTATCGAGAATAAGGAAAAGGGCAGAAAGATGACGACCTCCTGCTGTCCGGGCTTTGTGAACCTTATCAGAAAGCATTATCCGCAGCTTATGGAATACGTTTCAACAACGGTTTCGCCAATGCAGGCTAACTACAGATATATTCAGCAGAAGCACCCGGGCGCGTTTGTTGTATTCATCGGTCCGTGTATCGCAAAGAAATTTGAGGCTGAAATGATGAAGGCTCCTGATGTGGTAATGACCTTCGAGGAGCTGAACGCAATATTTGACGCAAGGCATATCAATCCCGAGGACTGCGACGAGGACATCAATCCGGACGCAACCTCCTACGGCCGCCGTTTCTCAGGCGCGGGCGGTGTTGCAGCGTCGGTTATTAAGGCTGCTGCGGAATGCGGTGTAACCGATGTTAAGACAAAGCCGTGCTCAGGCGTTAAGGAGTGTAAGGTCGCTCTTGCTATGCTCAAGGCAGGCAAGCTCCCCGAGGATATTATCGAGGGTATGGCATGCGACGGCGGATGTATCGCAGGCCCCGGCTCAATAGCAAAGCTGCCGCAGCTCAAGCAGGCGCGCATGAAGAAGATGAAGGGCAAGGATAACGATTCCATCGGCGATATGTTAAGAGATATGGACGCGCTTGATGTCGATATGGTCCGCGATAGCTTTGATATGCCCGAAAGAGCGGAATTTATTCTCACAAACAGAGTGCACGAATTACTTGGTAAATAACGCAAAATCCAGACTTATAGCCTATATGCTTTAATTCGGAACAGCAAATAAATTTCAAAAGAGGAGATTTATATATGTCAACATGGAGCAGAAAACACTCTACGCAATCACTATTAATAGGAGGACTCACATTTCTGTTAATTTTTATTTTTATAAGATGTGATCGCGATAATGAAGAGGATACAGCTAATATACCTACAGCTACTCCGACAGTAACTGCTGTAGCCACTCCGACCCCACTACCGGTTGAAATGCCTGCAAACGGTGAAATTTTAAAATCTCCCTCTGCAGAGCTTGTAGCCCCATTAAAAGTTACCGCCAAAGGCGTGGACGGATCAAACAAAATAAACTATTATGTGTATTTAAAAAGTGATGATGGTGACTCCGAAAAGGATATCAGCTTTTTCGTAAGATCATTACAAACTGCAGAAATCAAAGTACCTCTAGGCATATATCAATTATACTATTGCGCGGGTAATAATTGGTTCGGACGGGAATTAAAGTTTGGAAAAGAAACGGCTTACTATAAATATAACGATTTATTAACCTTTCAAGAAGAAGAATATTGGATATCAGGAAATTCATTAACTCTCTATAATAATAATAATGAATCTGGCTATGATTTGACTTGCAGATCCATCGGAAAATATAATTTTCCGGAATAATATAAAAAGTGACTTATGCAGGATACTGATAAACCGTAAGGTAATTCTGAAGCAGAATTAGACAGAGCCTATCGTTTTTCATGACGATAGGCTCTGCTTGTTTTCTTTTAATTATAATATCTTTGACAGGAAGCCCTGCAGGCGTTCATTCCTCGGATGATCGAAGATCTCATCCGGAGTGCCCTCCTCAAGAATTACACCGTCGGCCATAAATATTACGCGGCTTGCAACCTCTCTTGCAAAGCCCATTTCATGAGTTACAACAACCATCGTCATACCGGCCTTTGCAAGGTTCTTCATAACGTCAAGCACCTCGCCGACCATCTCAGGGTCAAGCGCGGAGGTAGGCTCGTCAAAGAGCAGCACATCCGGCTCCATGCACAGCGCGCGCACGATCGCAACCCTCTGCTTCTGACCGCCCGAAAGCTGGTCGGGATATGAGTCGGCTCTGTCGCCCAGACCTACTCTTTCAAGTAACTCTCTTGCCATCTTTTCCGCCTGCGCCTTCGGCATTTTTTTCAGCTTCATAGGCGCCGCCGTCATATTTTTAAGAACCGTCATGTTCGGGAACAGGTTGAAGTGCTGGAACACCATTCCCATCTTCTGTCTGTGCTTGTTTATATTCACATGTGGCGCGGCAATATCCGTTCCCTCGAAGGTTATCTGTCCCGAGGTCGGAAGCTCCAGAAGATTAAGGGAGCGCAGAAAGGTCGATTTTCCGCTTCCCGAAGGTCCTATTACAACAACAACCTCTCCCTTTTCAATATCGGTATTGATTCCGTCAAGCGCCTTTACGGCTCCGCCGTTATAGTGCTTTTTTAAATTGCGTACCTGAATAAGCGCGTTATCTTTCATTCTTCTTCAGCCTCCTCTCAATTCTTCCGACAAGATATGTGAGCAGCAGTACCATTACAAGATAAATAAGCGCGACTGCGATAAGCGGCATAAATGCCGAGAACGTCACTCCTCTTATGATGTTGCCTCCTCTTGTAAGGTCTGTAATACCGACATAACCGGCGACAGAGGTTTCCTTTAAGAGCGCTATAAACTCATTGAGAAGCGTCGGAAGTATACTCTTAAACACCTGCGGCATTACTATTATAATCATAGTCTGGATATAATTAAATCCCAGTGACCGCCCCGCCTCAAACTGTCCGTTGTCTATCGACATGATACCGCCTCGGAAAATCTCGGCAACATAAGCGCCGGAGTTAATGCCGAATGCAATCATCGCCACTCCTACGCCGTTCTTTGCCGTTGCAAAAACAATGAAAAACATAATAAGAAGCTGCACCACGACAGGTGTTCCGCGGAAAATTGCAAGATACACCTTACAGAGCGCGTTAAAAAACTTCATTATCACATAGCCAAGCTTATTGCTTCGCGCCAGGCTCTCTTTGTTCTTATCATAGGTTGTTCTTACCGCCGCGACAATCATACCGAGCAGGACACCTATTACCGCCGCAACGATCGTAATCATAATTGTATTGAGGAGACCTGTTGTGATATTTTTCCACCTGTCGGCATCAATGAAGTTCAGCACAAACTGCGCTTTAATATCCGCAAACCATTCATTCATTAGCTTTCATCCTTCCGTTTTACGAAAAATAAGGTGGTCTGAGTTTAAAATCAGACCACCTGCATTGATAATTCTGATTAATCAGCAACAATATACTTGTCGAGGATTGACTGTATTGTTCCGTCCTCCTTGAGCTCCGTTATCGCATCGTTTATCTTTGCAAGAAGCTCATCGTTGCCCTTTGCTGTACAGAGCGCGTATTCCTCCTCTGTATAAGCCGAATCAAGGATTGTAAGACCCTCGTTTGCGGCAACATATGACTTAGCCGGCTGGTTATCAATGATTACGCAGTCAATCTTGCCTGCAACCAAAGCCGCGACAGCGTCCGCGCCTGACTGGAATTCCTGAACTCTGTCTGAGCCGAAATCATCTGTAGCATAAATATCGCCTGTTGTGCTGAGCTGCACGCCTACAGTATATGCGGCGCCGTCTGCGAGAAGATCGTCAACCGATGTGATCTCCGAGTCTTCAGGAACGATTATTGACTGGATGCCCGTGGCGTATGTATCTGAAAAATCCATGCTCTGCTGTCTTTCCGGTGTTACGGTGATTCCCGCAAGACCTATATCATACTTACCCGACTGAACACCTGTGAGAACCGAATCAAACTCAACGTCCTCGATCTTAAGCGTCATTCCGAGCTTGTCCGCGATCGCTTCCGCAATTTCAGCGTCTATACCCACGATCTTATCTCCCTCGTAATACTCATACGGCGGGAACTGTGCGTTTGTCGCCATTGTGAGAACCTCGCCGCCTGCTGTATCTGCAGTATCTGTATCAGTATCAGCCGGAGCTGAACCGCCGCAGCCTGTAAGCACAGCCGAAAGCGAAAGAACCGCAGCTGTTGTCAATGCTAAAAATTTCTTATTCATAATTATTTTCCTCCATTAAATTTATGATTTCTTATTATAGCACAATTGTTTGCATAATTCAATACCTTTTTGAATAATTATAAATTTTTTTTGCATAATTAAACTGTCTAAAAAAATAACCGAATATTGACAAACTTTATATAAATATGGTATTATAGAAAGCAAAAGGAGGTATTAAACAACATAATGATAAAATACAAAAAAATTTTTATAATTCTGCTTTTCGCATTCTTTATTGCGCTGCCTGTCGGCGCGTTTGCGGCAGAGCCTGCGCCCGGCAAGGGCTTTGAGCGTATTCCTTGGGCTGTAAAATGCTGCGGAGCCATGCCGAAGGGGATGACTGCCGGGTTTGTTATTTTAGCCGTTGTCATTGCTCTGACGGTATTATACGGAATAAAGTACAAGGGGGACAAGCATAATGAAAAATAATTCAAGACAGGACCGGATCCCCGGCTATCTTTATGCGCTGGACGGTCTGCGCGCGGTTTCCCTGCTGCTCATCGTAATGTTCCACACATGGCAGCAGAGCTGGATAAGCTACCATTGGAAGCCTGCCGGTATGACACATTATCTTTTTAACCTTGAAACATTGCAGCGCTGCGGCTATGTAGCGATAGACTCCTTCTTCGTTCTGAGCGGCTTCTGCCTGTTCTATCCGATTGCAAGGGATATGTTCGGAGAAAGTAAATTCGGCGGCTGGAAAAGCTTCTTCATAAAGCGCGCAAGGCGTATCTATCCGTCTTATCTGCTTATGCTTCTGATAATGCTGTTTGTCCCAAAGCTCGCCTATGGCTGTGATATGCGCAATTTTACGGAGGTTGTAAAGCACTATCTGACGCATATACTGTTTATACATACCTGGAACGCGAAAACTCTCGGAAGCACGATTTCTACTGCATGGACAATGGGAATTGAGTGCCAGTTCTATGTAATATTCCCGCTTCTCTGTATTCCGTTCAGAAAAAAACCGGTCGCAACATTTGCAGGCATGGTAATTTTCTCGCTCGGTCTGCGCCTTTTTATGCTTTCCTATAAGGATATCGGGGCAATGGTTATGCAGGCGGCAACTCCGGCATATTTTGATGTGTTCGGGTTCGGTATGATCGCAGCATATTTTGTTGTATATGCAAGAAATAACGCGCGCTCTCTTATGGATAAGCTGAAGCCGTTTATGACGCTTATTTCGGCGCTGTGCCTGTTCCTTGCGGTATGCTATATGTACTGGCTCAACCGCGCGCAGTTCCCGGACGGCTTCAGTAAGGACGTATATTTCCGCTTTCTGTACCGCGGTATTTTTGCTGCTCTGATTGCGGGCTTCATCTTTACAGCCTGCTTCTCCTACAGCTTCTGGGAAAAGAAAATCTGCGGAAATAAGCTATGGATCTTCCTCTCAGCAATATCATATACCGTATATCTCTGGCATCAGAACATATACATATTCCTTAAGAATACAAATCTTATGGGCGCAGTGACAGAACGGCCTATGGATGACCGTTCCGCCATGTGGAGAATGACTTTAATATGCCTTGCGGCATCCGTCATTATCGGATGGCTTGTAACCAATTATATTGAAGCCCCTATTGTAAAATACGGCTTTAAGGGCGCGTTTGATAAGCTGCTGACACGCTTACAGTTCAAGGAAGAGAAAAAAACAACAAAACGAGTTCATTCAAAAAAAAGATGATCTGAAAAGGGCAATATCAGAGCACGGTATCCAAAAATTGCGTCTGCTTGACGGGACCGTGTTCAGGATTTCATTTGCCCTTTTTCTTATTTATCTTATTGATCGTGTCGATCACCGCAAGCACAGCAAATACCGCGCACAGAACAGCTAATACTATGAGCTTACTCATGGGAGTCCTCCTTTATATAAATACGGCTATTGCGCTGTAATCGTCGGAATCCTCAGGAGCGTTTGCCCTTCTTTCCTTCAGCAGCGCCTGAAGCCATTCCTTCGGAGCGGCCGACTTTTTCAGTGATTTTTCCATAAAGCCCTCGCTTACATACTGCCACAAACCGTCTGTACACATGAGAAATACCGAGTTCTTCGGAAGTCTCTTAACAGGCTGCACATCGGGTTTAAAGCTGCTGCCGTCGCTGAGATAATTTTTTAGATTTCTGTCCTCGCCTCTGATTTCATCGTACTTGATTTTACCGTCCCAGAAGGCCTCAAATGCCTCTGTCTGGTCATCCGTCACCGTCTGAATCCGGTTCTTTTTAAAGCTGTATATGCGGCTGTCACCGCAATGCGCCCATACCGCCTGTTCTCCGTCCGTTACAAGCGCCGCGATCGTCGTTGACAATCCCTTTGGGAAATCCGGGTCACTGATAAGCGCATCCTGAGCCGCATCCATATAGTCATACATGAAATCATAAGATATATCGGGCTTTTCCATAAATTCCGCCAAAAGACCGTTTGCCGCAGTTGCGGAAGCATAGCGTCCGCCGCCCAGCTCACCGCCGCCGTCTGCGATCACAAAACATCTCAGACCGTCTTTTTCCTGACAGCCTACACAGTCATTATTTCCGCCCGGTCTGCTTATCAGTGCAATTCTCATAAAAACTCCTCCGGTTTACTCATATATGCTTTTCAGCCTTCAATCGTATATTTATGTATTTTGTAGAAATAATCATACAGCTCCTTTGCCGTATCCTCAGCTTCTGTATCCTTCTTAATCCTTACTATATCCTCAAGAAGCTTTGCCGCTGTTTTGTCGTCAACGTCGCGAAACAGTCCTGTACCCCATTTTACCATACCGGCAGATTTACAATAATCCCAGAAACGAAGTCTTGATGCCTCTTCACCGGTGAGTCTTATACGATATTTCGGGCTGCTCTTAACGAAGCCCTCTCTGTATTCGTTGCCCTCAAAGACATCATCAATAAGAAATACTTCCAGAATCATTCTGTTTGATTCTCCGATACCCATACCCGCCGCGGTAAGAATTGCAAGCTTGTTTGCTTCAAGCCCTCTGAATCTTCTTGCTTTGCCGCGGCTGTCGGCGCCGGCGCGGATGACTCCGTCACCGGTGAAAACGCTCTCACATCTGAAAGCCGGATTATCGTGTCTGACTTCCCTGCGTCCCGATCGCTTTTCCTTTTCCTTACGGAATTTTTCAAGCTGCTGCAGCTTTTGGGCAAGCCGTCTTGCGCGTTCCTCGGCTTCCTTTTCCTCCGCTTCACGCTTATTTCTTTCCTCTAATAAATTATCTGTTTTTTCCTGAAGATTATTCTCTTCAAATACAAGAAATCTTTTGAATGCGTCCGGATATACAAATTTCTTAATCTCACCGTTAAAATCAACCTTCACTGCCTTACCGGAAGCCTCTGTTATTACGCCTGTTCCCCACAACTTATGTATTACACGTTTATTAATTAATTCTTCCATATGTATTCACCTTTGCTGTCAAAAAAAGAGCTGTTACTATATACACAACTCAGTATTTATTAATTTTTTACTTGTTTATTACATAAATTTTTGTTATATTTATTATAACATTTTTTTCGACAATTGTCAAACCTTAAACAAAAATCAACTTATACAAATAAAGTACGGTTTTTTTGTTTGAAAACCGTACTTTTGTATATTACCATTTGCTATGCTTAGGAAATGGGCATTTTCCGTCATGAAGCATTGCGCGCACCTGCATAACGCAGCCGCACAACGCGCAGGTTGAGCCGTACTCGAGCTTTTCACATTCGCGGCATATCGACATACGGCGCTTATACTCATCTTCCTCCGCAAGACGTATTCCCTTCATTGAACGAACCTCATTAACCATATGGGCTATATCCTCTTCGCCTAAAACGGTTTTCAGTCCGCACCTTCTGCACTTTTTCCGATCCATTATCTGAGTGTTACTGAAACAATGCTCATCTTCGGTATTGTAAGCTTTACCTTATTTCCCGAAAGCGCTGCCTTAAGCTCCACCGGCTTTACCTTTTCAGACTCGTCAAAGCTGTTGTAATCGCACATATTCTCCGCTGTGAGGACCTGCGCTTCGACGGAAGAATATTCCTTGTCAATTACAAATTCAAGCTCCTCATCCTCATTAAGACAAGTGTTTGCGGCGGTGACCGTAAGAACGCCGTCCTTTTCCGATGCGGAAATGCTGAGCTTAGGAATTTTCTCTCCGTCAGCCTCATATGACTTTGCGTCATATGAAACGTCTACCAGCTCTCCGTCCTGATGCCCCTTCATCAGCTTAAAGAGATAATATGTCGGTGTCAGAACCATATTCTCACCCTCTGTGAGAACCATTGCCTGAAGAACATTTACCATCTGAGCGATATTTGCCATCTTTACGCGGCGGTTTGCCTCATGGAACATATGAAGAATTATCATACCTGTCACAGCGTCGCGCATTGTGTTCTGCTGATAGAGGAAACCCGGATTTGTGCCGGGCATACAGTCATACCAGTTACCCCACTCATCAACTATGAGGTCAAGCTTTTCCTCCGGGTCCGCGCAGTCCATAACCGCGATGTGATCATTAAGCTTCTTTCTCATGCGCTCAACATCGGCAAGATTTGAATACCAACCCTCAGGCTCAAAGCTGAAGCTTGAACCCTTACGATCCCAGTCGACCTCATAGGTATAGTTATGCCATGAAATAGCGTCCATAAATTTTCCCGCATTCTTTATCACGGTCTCAGTCCAGTTGGTATCATCGGCATTCGCGCCGCATGCCACTTTATATACAGGCTCTTCACCGTAATTCCTTATATAGGTCTGAAAGCGTCTGTAAAGGTCGCTGTAATACTCGGGACGCATATTTCCGCCGCAGCCCCAGTTCTCATTGCCGACGCCGAAATATTTCAGCTTCCACGGCTTCTCTCTGCCGTTTTTGCGTCTTTCATTGGCAAGCGGCGAATCACCGTCAAAGGTCATGTATTCTATCCAGTCGCGCATTTCCCCAACGGTACCCGAGCCTACATTGCCTGTTATATACGGCTCACATCCGAGCTGCTCGCAAAGCTCAAAAAATTCATGCGTACCGAAGTGATTGTTCTCAACAACGCCGCCCCAGTTTGTGTTTACCATATACGGACGCTTGTCCTTGTCGCCTATACCGTCGCGCCAGTGATAATCGTCGGCAAAGCAGCCTCCCGGCCATCTGAGCACCGGAATATCAAGCTCCTTAAGCGCGGCAACAACGTCATTTCTCATTCCGTTTGTGTTGGGAATGCCGCTGTCCGGCTCAACATAGATGCCCTCATAAATACAGCGTCCGAGATGCTCGGCAAACTGACCGTAAATATTTTTACTGATTACTCCCTTTTTACGTGAGGTGTCTATCTTTACTACTGACATTTTTCAATCTCCTTATTTACATATATAAATCAAATCGTTATTATTCTAACACAAGTCACTGCCGTTGTAAACACTAAATTTAAAGTTATTGAAATTTTGTATAAACATAACAAGGGAGGTCAAAAATAAAGAGGAAATCATTGAAAGGAGATACAAAATGAAATCCTATATTGAAATAACAGACATACATGCAAGAGAGGTCCTTGACTCGCGCTCCAACCCTACCATTGAGGTTGAAGTGGCAACGCCGGACGGCATAGGCCGCGCTATAGTCCCCTCAGGAGCTTCGACAGGTGAGTATGAAGCTTATGAGCTGCGGGACGGAGATAAAAAGCGATATAACGGCAAGGGTGTTTTAAAGGCGGTAAAAAACGTTAACGAAACTATAGCGGATGAATTTATCGGTATGAACGTGCTTGACCAACGTCTTATAGACGGCGCATTAATTGAGCTGGACAACACCACCAACCTCAGACGGCTCGGCGCGAACGCGATACTCGGAGTTTCGCTCGCCTGCGCAAGAGCAGCGTCATGCAGCCTGGGTATTCCGCTTTACCGCTACATCGGCGGCACAAACGCGCACATAATGCCCGTACCTATGATGAATATATTAAACGGCGGCGCGCATGCCAATAACAATGTTGATATTCAGGAATTTATGATCATGCCTGTCGGCGCGGAAAGCTTTTCGGAGGGACTCAGGGAATGCTCGGAGGTATATTTCGCGCTGAAATCGATTCTTACAGAACGAGGCATGACCACATCTGTCGGGGATGAGGGCGGCTTTGCCCCAAACCTCAGCGCGGATGAAGAGGCCCTTGACCTTATAGTTTCCGCCATTGAGCGCGCGGGCTATACCCCGGAGGAAGAATTTAAAATCGCTATTGACGCTGCCGCCTCGGAATGGGCGGAGGATGAAGGCTACCGACTTCCTAAAGCAGGCTTCTTCAAAACCACAGATGAGCTTATTGATTACTGGGAGGGGCTTATATCACGCTACCCGATTTTCTCGGTTGAGGATCCTCTTGGTGAAAATGACTTTGAGGGCTTCGCACGGCTCACAGACAGAATAGGAGACAGAATACAGCTTGTAGGCGATGATTTGTTTGTAACAAACCCGAAGCGTCTTAAACAGGGAATTGACATCGGCGCCGCCAACTCTATTCTTATAAAGGTCAATCAGATCGGCACCCTGTCACAGACGCTTGACGCGATAGAAACAGCGCACAAGGCAGGCTATACGGCGGTTGTTTCCCACCGCAGCGGTGAAACGGAGGATACAACAATCGCGGATATTGCGGTTGCTGTGAACGCGGGACAGATAAAAACAGGCGCGCCGGCGCGCACGGACAGAGTGGCAAAATACAACCGTCTGCTCCGTATTGAAGAGGAGCTTGGCATCACGGCGGAATACGGTTTTAACCGCTAAAAAAAATCAGGGTATGCACATACCCTGTTTTTTATTAGTAAGCTCTCGGCGAAACAGCGTTCTCATCAACGGGCAGAGCCTGTACTGCCTCATCTCCGGACATCAGCGCTCCCTCCGGTGCCGGAACCTCTGTAGGAAGCGCCGCAATATACGCATCCCTCTCTGAAACCTGCCCCTGGAGTGTGTCTGCCTGCGCCTGTAATTCCGCTATCTGCTGCTTTAAAGCAGCGTTCTCCTCCAGCAGCTGATGATTTTCCTGAAGTATTGAAGAACGCTCCTGATATTCCGCGCTGTTTCCTGCGAGAACACCTATCGCCCACGCCGCCGCTATGATCAGAATAACGATTATAACCGCGCCGATTATCCGCCTTTTTATTTTATTATATCTTCCGCTTTGTATCATGCCGTAATTCTCAGCCATAAAAACAACCCTTTCCGCTGTAAATTCATATTTATTGTAGCACAATTATTCTGAATTTACAAGAGCAATTCCGATTGTTTTTTATTCCTCTGCATGCTTTGCGGCATAATTTTTTTCAAGCATCATGTCCTTGACCTTCAAAAGCCTTATCTGTGTGCTTCTCTCGTTTTCGTCAAGCTTCATGCTGATGTATCGGATTTTCTCCATATAATCGGGAATCATTACATGCTCAAGCGCGTTAACGCGGCGGCGCGTTTTTTCTATTTCCGCCGCCATAAGCGAGCAGGACTTTTCCACCTCCGCAAGCCGCAGCATATCCGGGAACACCGCCGAAAGCGATGCCACTGCCGTATCAAGGTCGGCGGAGGTTGATAAAAAGCCGTAGGAATATATATCATTCTCTCCCGCGGTTCCCGTCTTATAGTCAAAAACGGGAACCTCAACGCTCATAACATTCCTTTCGGACACCTTAACGGACACACTCTGCTTCGGAGCGAGAAGCGCTGTTTTCACATCCTCGTCGCCCATAACCGCAGCCGCGAGCGCAAAATCCTTGTTTGCCGCCGCGATACCGTCCTCAACCTTTTTACGCAGCTCCTTATTAACCTTTACAAGCTCCATAAACTGCCGCATCAGCTCATCGCGCTTATCCTTGAGCAGCTTATGCCCCTTTCTGGCTGTGACAAGCTTCTTTTTCAGTCTTGTCAGCTCCATACGCGTAGGATTTACATGTGTTGACGCCATGCTTATTCCTCCCCGTAATATTTGTCAAGATATTCGTCCTTGATTCGTTTCAGCTCCGAGCGCGGAAGTATTCTCAGCAGCCGCCAGCCGATGTCAAGAGTTTCCTCTATGCTTCTGTCGGTATTATAGCCCTGCGATACGTATTCCTTTTCAAATGCGTCCGCAAACTGAGCGTATTTTTTATCTATCTCCGTCAGCGCCGCCTCGCCGAGGATCACCATAAGCTCCTTTGCGTCCTTGCCGCGGGCATAGGCGGAAAACAGCTGATTCATTGTGTCGGCATGGTCCTCACGCGTCTTACCCTTGCCTATTCCCTTGTCCTTCAGTCTTGAAAGCGACGGAAGAACATCAATCGGCGGCATAATATTCTTTCTGTATAATTCACGCGAAAGAATGACCTGCCCCTCGGTTATATATCCGGTAAGGTCGGGGATCGGGTGAGTTTTATCATCCTCAGGCATTGTGAGAATGGGTATCATGGTTATTGAACCCTTTTTTCCCTTCTGCCGTCCCGCGCGCTCATACATCTGCGCAAGGTCGGTATACATATATCCAGGATAGCCTCGTCTTGACGGAACCTCCTTACGCGCCGCGGAAACCTCACGCAGAGCGTCGGCATAGTTGGTTATATCCGTCATTATTACAAGCACGTGCATATTCTGCTCAAAGGCAAGATATTCCGCCGCCGTGAGCGCCATTCTCGGGGTCGCGATACGCTCGACCGCCGGGTCGTTTGCAAGATTTATAAACAGCACCGTCCGCTCCATAGCGCCTGTTTCTCGGAAGGACTGGATAAAATAGTCCGCCTCCTCATAGGTGATGCCGAGAGCCGCAAAAACAACCGCAAAAGGCTCATCCGTGCCGCGCACCTTTGCCTGACGCGCGATCTGCGCCGCAAGCTGCGCGTGGGGCAGTCCCGATGCGGAGAATATCGGCAGCTTCTGACCTCTTACGAGGGTATTAAGTCCGTCAATCGCGGAAACGCCTGTTTCTATAAACTCCTGCGGATAATTTCTCGCCACAGGATTCATCGGCTGTCCGTTTATATCCATACGCTTTTCCGGCAGAATTTCCGGCCCGTTGTCTATCGGTCTGCCCAGACCGTCAAAAACGCGGGAAAGCATATCCGGCGATACGCCAAGCTCCATTGCGCGCCCCGAAAACCGCACCTTTGAGGTTGCGGGGTTAATGCCCGCAGCATTCTCAAAAAGCTGCACAAGAGCGTTTGCGCCGTCTATTTCAAGCACCTTGCAGCGTCTTTTTTCACCGTTTGCAAGCTCAATTTCTCCCAATTCATTATAGGTTACGCCGGATACGCCCCTTACCATCATAAGCGGTCCCGCAACCTCCTCTATTGTTCTGTATTCTCTGGGCATCAGTCATCCCTCCCCTCGACAAGCTCTTTGACCTGCCTGTTAATATCTGCGATAATCTTTTCATAGCTTATATCCACGGAGGAATTTTCCACATATTTGAATCTTCCTACCTCCTCACGCGCCCCAAGCGCCGCGAGCGCGTCAACATTAACACCCTTTCCGAGCGCGTCAAGGCACGCGTCATAATACGTGAGAATAAGCTTCATCATTAAATACTGCTTCCTCGGCGGAGTATATGTGTCGATCTCATGGAACGCATTCTGATGGAGATAGTCCTCACGGACAGAGCGCGCCGCTTCAAGCTTCATTCTGTCGGTCGGGGACAGCGCGTCCATACCTACCATCTTTACAATTTCATCAAGCTCCGCTTCCTCCTGCAATAATATCATGAGCCTTGCGCGAAGCTCCATCCAGTCCTCCGCCACATTATTTATAAACCAATTCTCTACCATATCCGTATAGAGCGAATATGAAGTAAGCCAGTTGATCGCCGGGAAATGACGCTTGTATGCCAGATCCGAATCCAGTCCCCAGAACACCTTTACAATTCTCAGGGTTGCCTGAGATACAGGCTCCGAAATATCGCCTCCCGGAGGGGATACCGCGCCGATAACCGACAGCGCTCCCTCGGTGCCGTTAAGACCGATAACGCGTCCGGCGCGCTCATAGAACTGAGCAAGACGCGAGCCGAGGTATGCGGGATAGCCCTCCTCGCCCGGCATCTCTTCAAGTCTGCCCGACAT
>JBJEIV010000148.1:0-3007 GCA_051877395.1 Candidatus Ornithomonoglobus sp. | reverse complement strand
ATATCGGTCGTGTATTCATCATCTGCTGATACACGACGTTCCTTGATACCCGTTCTTCTTGTTATCCATTCGTCATTTGTGTCAACAATACTTTCCATATACGCATTGTCGTAAATCTTTTCGGGTATATAGAAGCCTGTCCCCGCTATTACTGTATTAGGCATTATTCATATTTCCTTTCATTCTGTTATATTGTTTACAATACTGTTTGTTATTCCGCTTATGACATCTGTTGCAACAAAGGCTTTCGCCTGTCTTATCGCGCTGAATACCGCCAGAGCGTCCGATGAGCCGTGTCCCTTGATCACCGGCTTTTTGCAGCCGAGAAGCAGAGCGCCGCCGTATTCACGGTAGTCCATCATCTTCTTGAACTCATTGACACCGTCCATAACGAACAGCGCGCCGATTTTTGATCTCAGGTTCTTCATGAACAGATTTTTAAGCTGACGACCTATAACATGACCCATGCCCTCGACCGTTTTAAGTACCACGTTTCCTACAAAGCCGTCGCAGACCATAACGTCCGCGGTTCCCTCCATAACGTCACGGCCCTCAATGTTGCCGATGAAGTTTACAGGAGCCGCCTTGAGCTTTGAGAAGGTTTTCTTTGTAAGCTCGTCGCCCTTTCCTTCCTCCTCGCCGATGGACATAAGTCCGACCTTAGGACTCTTTACTCCGAGCACGTTTTTCATGTAAACGCTGCCCATAATACCGAACTGCACCAGATTTTCCGGCTTGCAGTTTGTGTTTGCGCCCGCGTCTATGAGAAGCTTAGGACCCGCTGCCGACGGAAGCACGGTGCCGATTGCCGGACGCAGGATGCCCTTTATTCTTCCTACGATAAGAAGTCCCGCCGAAAGCAGCGCGCCTGTGTTGCCCATTGAAAGCATTGCGTCACCCTCGCCGCTTTTGAGCATATTTGCCGCGACAACAACCGAAGCGCCCTTCTTTGTTCGTACCGCCTTTACCGGCTCCTCATGGTTTGAAATAACCTCAGGGGCATGCGCGATCGTTATTTTCTCTTTCGGATATTCGTATTTACTCAGTTCATTTTCAATCACAGCAGTATTGCCGACAAGGACTATTTCAACATCAAGCTCCTTAACGGCGCGTACAGCCGCCTCAACCGGCGCCTGCGGCGCATGATCGCCGCCCATTGCATCAACTAAAATTTTCATATATTAACTACCTCTAAATTGAACTTCCCTCTGAAAACCTCATTCATTTCAGCGCTTATAAATACATGGACAATATATTCATTATCCCTGCCGCGGACTACCTCGGACTTTGCAACAAGCTTTGCGCCCGCGTGAACCTCTGAAATATATTTGACATTTGCTACCTTCACAAGCGCCGCCTTTGCGTTGATAACGCTTAACGCAAGATTTTCGGCAAAAGCATATATGCACTGGCTCTTTACTACATTTGTATTTTTGAAAAGCATTGTGCTGTCTGTTTCCAGAACCGACAGACCGTTTTCGTAAAGCTTTAAATCAAGCAGCTCAGCCTTTGCGCCGGAGCCGTTCATCTCGCTCTCCGCCGCGGATTTTATCCGCTCCCTGTATTCCGCAATCCCAAGCTCGGCGCGGTCATTGCGTATTGTCGATATGCTGACATTACAGCGCTTTGCAAGCTCTTCATCCTTCAGGAACGGATTTTCGGCTATCATTTCAAGCAAAAAATCATGGCGCTGTTTTTTTGTCATGCTCATACTCGTTCCCTCCCGGAATCAGATTTGTGAATTGGTATTAAGACTTGGTACCAATCCGTATGTCTTTATTATATACTAAAGCACAGCATAATTCAAGATTTTCTTATGATTTTCTGTAAATATCGTTAAATCACACAAAATATGCTTTTCTTTTTGGCGAAATTGACGGTAATATATACAAGATAGTGTGCATATGGCAATATAAGGGCACACTATATCGGATGAAGGCATACAAAAACACGCATACTGTACCATTACATAACGGTTACAATATGCGTGCTGACTTATCACACATTTGCGGCTTAGTCGTCTAATCTGTTTTCTCACTTAATATCTGCATCATCTCAGCAGGTGTTACAATAAAATCCCGAATCGGATAATGCTTCTGATTTCCGGTAACCAGATATGCGTCATTATCACGCTTTTCCATTGTCACCTCATAGAATATTAAATCATCCTCATCGACAAATACTTCTCCTGTCGGAGACGGATATATTTCAACTCCATATTGTTGAATTGCGTTAAGAACTGAATCAATTGTTTGACCGCTTAAATGAAATTTCGGACGGTACATAACCTCTTTATACTCCGCTATAATTTCTTTATGATAAAGCGGAATTATCCTGCCATCCAAAACAGCGCGGACAACCTGTACCGTTGCTGAATTAGCATTTTTTGAAATAAGGGCGGAAACTACAACATTTGTGTCTATTACAGCATAACATTTCATTCCGCTTCCCTCTTCATCGTTTTTCTTGCTTCGCTTATTTCGGCGTTAATTTCATCAAGAGTCATTTCCGGTACATCCGCTGCCTGTCTACGAAGCTCCTCAAACGCGCTGAGAGCTTCAGCTCTGGTTATTACATTCTGCGGAAGCCTTGTTTCAAAAGGGATTCCTCTCATCATTTTGCTCCGCTTTAAAAACATTCTTATCGCAGTCGGCAAATCCATGCCCAATTCCTCATAAATCTCAGTAACTTCTTTTTTTAACTGATTATCAACACGAACCTGAACCAACGCTTGCTCTGCCATAATAACACCTCCATTGTATTTATTGTGTATGACTATATACTACTATTGTATGTGTTCTTATGTATAATTATACTACAATAACTATAGGAAGTCAAGCTGTTTTACCGTCTTTTATGCCAGATCACTGTAAAGGTCCGCCTTATACTCCCCGTCCGCTATAAGCTTTTTAAAGCTCTCGATAACAAACGGCTTGTCCTGGGCATATGTAACTCCGAACCATGTGTCCTGGGTTTCAAGCATCTTTACACTCACCTTGCCCGCTTC
>JBJEIV010000147.1:0-3009 GCA_051877395.1 Candidatus Ornithomonoglobus sp. | reverse complement strand
GGGCAAAAAAGTTACTAAGCGCCATCACAGCGCTCACAATGCTCCCAACAGTCGGAGCATTCAGTCTTCCGGTTACGGCTTCTGCCGCATCCTCAGGGACAGTAGTGCGTCTTGATCCTTCAGAGGCCTCACCGTGGGATTTCGAAGGCTGGGGTACCAGCATGGGCTGGTGGGGCAACCGTATCGGCTACAGCGACACGCTTGCGCAGCAGGCTGCGGAGCTGTTCTATTCAGAAAACGGGCTCGGGCTTGACATTGTCCGCTACAACGTAGGCGGCGGCGATGACCCGACACACAACCATATCACACGCTCGGACTCAAAGCTTCCGTGCTTTGCGGTTCCCGAGTTCAATGAGGACGGCACACTTAAAACAGATGAAAACGGAGATGTGGTATATACCTACAACTGGGATAATGACTACAATCAGGTGAATGTTCTTAAGAAAATCAAAGCGCAGAACCCTGATGTACATATCGAGGGCTACACAAACTCGCCCCCGTGGTTTATGACAATAAGCGGCTGCTCAGGCGGAGGAACTGACGCAGCGGAAAATCTTGCTCCGGAGAATTATGATAATTTTGCAAAGTTTCTTGGTGATGTTACCGTGCATATGGATGAAATGGGACTTGGTTTCGATAGCTATTCCCCGATGAATGAACCAAATCCGGTGACAAAATACTGGGGCGCCTACAGTCCGAAGCAGGAGGGCAACCATGTTGCGCAGGGCGAGCATCAGTCAGGAATAATCACAGCGCTTAAAAACGAGTACGGCAAACGAGGCATAACAACTCTTGTTGCCGGTATGGACGAAACAAGCATCGACTATTCCGTAAGCTCATACAATATGCTCACAGACGATGCGAAAGCCGCGCTTGACAGAATAGATACCCATACCTACGGCGGCTCCAACCGCGCGGGACTTAAAGCGACAGCGATTGCGGCTGATAAGCCGTTATGGATGAGCGAGGTTGACGGAGGCTGGAACGGCTTCGGGCTGGCGGACAGAATCATCCTTGACATGAACGGTATGCAGCCCGGCGCATGGGTAATGTGGGATATCGTTGACTTCCATAAGGATTCCGCCTTCCAGACTCCCGACGGTACCTACAGCGAGGCCAATAATTCGCTTGATCCTACGGTGACGCTCTGGGGTGTCGCAATGGCAAACCACGACACACAGGAAATAGAGCTTTCCAACAAGTACTATGCCTACGGTCAGTTTACAAGATATATTAACCCCGGCGATACGATCATAGCTTCATCGGGCAGCACGCTTGCGGCATATAATAAGACTACGGGCGATATAAAGATAGTTGTTTCAAACTCGTCCTCTGCCGACAAGCCTTACACCTTTGACCTTTCAGCCTTTACAAACACAGGCAGCACGGTTAAGGAAATACGCTCCAACAATTCAACCGGCGATGCTGCGGAGCACTGGGCGGAAATCACAGGCGAGGCAGCCCTGACAGACAAAAAAATTACAACGACTTCAAAGGCAGGCACAGTTACAACCTATGTCGTATCGGGCAACGGGCCTACAGACTATGCTATAATCAAGGGCGGAAGCAGCAGCCGGATAGGTCTTGGCTCAACCGTAACGCTTACTGTTAATACCAATCTTACCGGTGATATAAAGTGGTCTGTTTCGGATGATACAAAGGCTGAAATAACCGACAACGGCGTTCTTACCGCAAAGGACAGCGGCGAGGTTACCGTTTATGCGATGGTGGGTGATTTCACTGTTTCACGCGATTTCACAATCCCGCTCTACACGCTTACCGGTACCCCCTCATGGTGCAGCACATCTACCAGACCTGACGATAACACAGATTATCTCAAGGCAGCAGATGGTGATCTCAGCACCTACTTTGACGGAAATCATAACGGCTGGGTACAATACGATTACGGAACACCGTTCAAGATCAGCGAAATCAGGCTTGCGGCAAGAAGCGGCAACGGAATGCCCGAACGCACAGTCGGCGGCATGGTCCAGGCCTCAAATGACGGTATTACATGGACAGAATTGTATAAAATCACATCAGCCATTCCGTCTGATACCTACACAACAATCAGCGCTGATAAGCTTAGCAGCAGCTACGCCTATCGCTACTACAGATATATAAATCCTGACAACATGACAAACATCGCCGAATTTATCCTTGACGGCGCTGTTTCAGACGAAACTCCTGAAAACGATCCTGTAATAAAAGACATTGCGGAGCTTACTGACAGCTTTGAAAGCGACAGCAACATTTTCGGCGCTGATAACGGCTCTCTTGATTCGGACGGCAATAAGGTATTCGAATCGGGGCTTGAGCGCTTTGGCAACGTATTCGCTCCGGTTAAGTCAACAGCTTCTGCCGCTCTCACCACTCCGATTGAGCTTACGAGCAAGGATTTGTTCAGAATTACCTTCACAATGTTCGCCGGATGGGAAAACAACGGCAAAGACAATACCTTCAAAGTCAAGGACAAGGACAAGGACGGAAATGAGATAGCGGCGCTCTATATGACCGGCGGCGGCTACAACTTCAGCGAGATACGAATAGGCGGGACAAATGTTCTCGGTGCAGCAACGGTTGCACAGAGCCGAAGTAATCCCGGCACAAGCAAGACGGGCGCAAACGGCTGGAATGCGAGCGGTCAGCCATATGTGAACACAGTCGGCTACAACAAGACTGTTGAAATCACAATCGACGGCGCAGGCAGTGTTTCAATTTCCGCGACAGGCGGTATGGAGGACACCGTTGTAACCGGCATTCTCACAGCTCCCGTATCAATCGGCTCCATAGAGCTTACAGGCGACTATAACTCGGCAAGAGAAAGAGTTGTTTCCTACGATGATCTTGATGCCGACATAATAAGCTACAGCACGGAATTTGAAGCGCCTGAACCGACGCCGGCGCCTACCGCAACACCTGAACCGACAGATGCGCCGGTATTGCCCGACAGCGGCGAGCTTATAAATCTCAGCTTTGACAACGAAGATTTAACAAGCAGCTCGTCAT
>JBJEIV010000146.1:0-3009 GCA_051877395.1 Candidatus Ornithomonoglobus sp. | reverse complement strand
TGGTGTATTTCTACACCTTCAAGAACTCACACTGTTCATTTTTCAATGTTCAAACTACTGTCTCATCGACAGCTATAATAGTTTAACACATTTTTTCGACTTTGTCAAGTATTATTTCTAATTTTTTAATAATTTTCTGACAACTATGTGTTGTGCCTCCGGCTTTTGTGCCGTCAACAGTTAAATATTCTAGCACAACCTTCAGCAAATGTCAACACTTTTTTTAATTTTTTTAATCTTTGTCTATTTTATATATTAAACCCTAGTAATTTGCGCATTCATATATCATTTTTTCACAATAAAAAGCCTTATAAGCAAACAGCACAGATATTACACCTGCGCTGTTCATACAAATTATTTCATTTCCTGACGGCTTTCCATAGCCTTTATAATCGTAATCTTATCCGCATATTCAATATCCGAGCCGATTGGAATGCCGTGAGCGATCCTTGTGACCTTGACATCAAACGGAGCAAGCAGCTTTGAAATATATACAGCCGTAGCTGTTCCGTTTACTGTGGGATTTGTGGCAAGAATAATTTCCTGCACCCCCCCTTCTGTAAGTCTCAGTAAAAGCTCATTTATTTTAATATCGTCAGGTCCTATACCGTCCATAGGCGACAATGCTCCGTGCAGAACATGATACAGTCCGTTGTACTCATGTGTATTCTCGATTGCGGAAACATCCTCAGGTCCCTCCACAACGCATATTATGGATTTGTCGCGTTTTGGTGATGAGCATATTGAGCACGGACTTTCGTCTGTGAGATTCTGACACCTTTCACAAAGACGTATGCTCTTTTTTGCTTTCACAATTGAGCCTGCCATCTGTTCGGCATCCTCTCCGCTCATCTGCTCAAGAATATAGAATGCGATACGCTCCGCGCTTTTATGTCCTATTCCCGGCAGACGCTCGAATTTTTCGATAAGCTCATCAATTACCGCCGAATACATCAGAATAAGCCCGGAATATTAATTCCGCCCGTGATCGCTCCCATTCTCTCCGCCATCAGCTCATCAGCCTTAGCAACGCCCTCATTAATAGCTGCCACAATCATATCCTCAAGTGTTTCAACATCCTCAGAATCAACAGCGTCCGGGTCAATCTTTATTGAAACAAGCTCCTTCTTGCCGCTTACAACAACCTTAACGGCGCCGCCGCCTGCCGCAGCCTCAACCTGCTCCTCCTCGGTCTCCTTCTGAACGCGCTCCATTTCCTCCTGCATCTTCTGCGCCTGCTTGATAACGCTGTTCATATTCTGCTTTTGGTTCATACCTGCGCCTTTAAATCCCTTATACGCCATTTTTTATACCTCTTTCTTAATTAATTTTCTTTTTATAATATATCAATTATCTTCTTCATCATCGGAAGATAATTCATTTACGTCTAAAAATTCCTCGCGGTCGTCATTATCGTCCTCAATTTCATCAATCGACGACTGCACTCCCGTGTCCAACTTTGCATCCTCGCCCGGCAGAATCCTGTCTCCGTCGGTTATTATTCCCGCAAACTTTGCTATAAACTCGTCAAATTTATCAGCGTCTGTCTTTTCATTTTCCTGTGTCTGCTGATCAGCTTCTTCTTTGTACTTTTCAGCCGCGCCTTCGATATGCGGAAGATCAAACGGGTTTATGATCTGCTCGTCATCCAGATCGGCACGGTTTACGATTTTTATATTATACGGACTTCCGGTAACCTTACGGAAATTCTCTCTTATAGTGTCAATATGACTGACAGCCATTTTGAAGGTAAAGCTCTGCCGCCCCTCGGGAACAACAATTATAAGACTGTCCGCGTCAAACGTGACAGTGCAGTTCGTAAGCGGCATAACATACGCTGCGCCCTTCTGCTTCATTGTTTCAACCGTGCTTCGCCAATTCCTTGCAAGCTTTGCCGTAGGATAATCAAAATTCAGCTCGTCCTTTGGTATCGGATTATATAATCTGTGAGATACCTTTTTTTTTTCGGGCTGCGGCTTCGGCTGCTCTATCGGTTCAGCTGCCGCGCCATTCTGCAAGGCCCTTTCTATTGCGCTCAGCCTGTTAAGTATTTCGGAATTATCCTCTCCGGCGCTCTGCGGTATTATGACCTGCTGCTGCGGCGCCGCGCCAAGCTCCATTTTCTGCTCAAGCTGCGCCAGCCTGTCCATAAGCCCCTGCGGCGTACGGTCAATTTCAGGTTTGGTGAGCTTTATAAATGCAAGCTCATATATGATTCTTGCAGACTTTGCAAGCCTTGCATCACTTATTGCTTCCGATATAAGTGTTGACGCGTGATTTATTTTTTCAAAGGTCATCTTGTTGCTCTGCGCCTTAAGTCTCACAAGTGACTGCGGATCATAGTCCAGAAGATTTTCCGGCTTGTCCGAAAGCTTACATATCATAAGATCGCGGAAGTGGGATAGCATTGTATTGGCAAGCTGCGTCAGGTCCCTGCCCTCCGCAAGCGTTCTGTCTATACATGCGATAACCGCTGCGCTGTCACCGCTGATAATCGCGTCCGTCAGCTCAAATACGGAAGCCTGTGTTGAGATGCCGAGAGTATTAACAATATCATCAGCAGATACCGAGTTGCCGCTCGCTGAGATAACACGCTCCATAACGCTGAGACCGTCTCTTAACGAGCCGTCCGCAAGCTGCGCGAGCATCCTATAGGCATCATCTGTTATATTATATCCGTCTGCCGCCGCGATCTCCTTCATACGGACAATAATGTCCTCGTTTCTTATCCTTCTGAAATCAAACCGCTGACAGCGCGAAAGAATCGTCTGCGGCACCTTATGCGCCTCGGTTGTGGCAAGAATGAATATAACATTTTCCGGCGGCTCCTCAAGAGTTTTAAGCAGTGCGTTGAACGCGCTTGTCGAAAGCATGTGAACCTCGTCTATAATATATACCGTGTACTTCGCGTTTGAAGCCACATAGTTAATATCCTCTTTAATATCACGGATATCCTCAACACCGTTATTTGAAGCGGCATCAATTTCCACCACGTCGTATATGGCACCG
>JBJEIV010000145.1:0-15516 GCA_051877395.1 Candidatus Ornithomonoglobus sp. | reverse complement strand
AAAAGTACGGCAAGGGGATCCTCCTCGCTGTATGCCATTTTCGTGATTGACGACGCGCTCTCTATAAGCTGACGCACCACAGCTTTGCCCTTTATAATATCGGAATAATACTTTACATGCTGAGTAGTAGGCACGCTTGACGAAAGATTTTTCAGATATTCTATTCCTCCTACAGCGTCAAGCTTTCCGTTTACCTTCAACTGCTCTGATACCGTTACAAAGTCGATATCCTTATTGTCGTTGAACAAATCCATTATCGCCTGGAAAATGAACTTGTTTGCGGTAAAATAAAAATCCGAGGGCTTTAATATCTCCGCCGCGTCGCTAAGACTCGACGAGTCGCTCAGCGCGCTGCCCAGAACCGCCTGCTCAGCCTCCATATTAAAAGGCAGATCGCGCTCGGCAACAAACCTCGAATCCAGCGCGTCAACAGGAACTCCGCCGCCCTGCGGCTCCTGCTCATAGCTTTCGTTAAAATCCGCCATCACTGCTTGACAACTTCAACTTTAAGCTCGCCTGTTACGCCGGTATAAAGCTTAACCTTTACGGTTACGGTACCCAGAACCTTTATTCCGTCCGGCAGAACGAATTTTTTCTTATCGAGCTTTATGTGGTGCTGCGCGGTAAGCGCGTCCGCGATATCCTTTGTTGTGACCGAGCCGAAAAGCTTGCCGTTATCGCCCGCCTTTGCCTTTATGACAACCTTGATTTCCTCAAATTTTGCGGCGATTTTCTTAGCCTCCTCCGTTTCGGTCTTTATCTTATATTCAAGTGATTCCTGCTTGCCCTTGAGGACATTTATATTTTCCTTTGTAGCTTCCTTTGCAAGACCCTTCGGGAAAAGAAAGTTTCTGGCATAGCCGTCAGAAACCTTGACCATCTGACCCTTTTTGCCCTGACCCTTTACGTCCTGAGTTAAAATAACCTGCATTTTATTCCTCTCCTTTGTTCTTCTTATTCCTTAACATCCGCAAGATACGACCTTACCGCCGCGCTTGCTCTTTTAATACCCTCATCTACATCAATACCCTTTATATACGCGCCTGAAACGGTAGCATGACCGCCGCCGCCGAGCTTTTCCATGATAAGCTGGACATTCATTGAGCCTACAGACCTTGCGCTGAAGCCCGTGCCGCCCTCCGCCGGATAGACAACCACCGATGCCATCACATTGTTGAGGTTGAGCATTTCGTCAGCAGCCTGTGACGCAACCATTCGTATATTCTTATACGCTCTGTAGGTTTTGCCTATCGCGATATTTCCGGCTAGCATAACCGATGAATTCACAATTTCGGCCTTAAGCGTATAATCCTCCTTTGTTGTGCAGAACATTCTGCGCACCGCGACTGTGTCAAGTCCCATTTTTCTGAGATATGACGCTGCCTCGAAGGTTCTTGCGCCCGTTTTAAGCATAAAATTCTTGGTATCCATAATGATACCTGTATAAAGACACTGCGCCTCCTGCTTTGTTATCGCGCCGCCTATACCCATATACTCGATAAGCTCCGTAACCATTTCACAGGTCGATGACGCGTATGGCTCATGATAAACGAGTGAGCACGGACTTATAAATTCCGTTGATCTCCTGTGGTGGTCAATAAGAACCACCTTGCTTACCTTTTCAAGAAGTTTCTGACACGGCAGCATCGACGGCCGGTGCGTGTCAAGCACAACAAGCAGAGTGTCCTTTGTTACCTCCTCAAGAATATCATTCTCGTCTATAAACATACCGTTATATTCAGTCTCAGATTTAAGCATATTATACATGTTGTCAACTGCCGGAGCGGAGCGCTCATGAACAATAAACGGAGTTTTTCCGAGGCTTCTTACGACTCTCTGCAATCCGATGGCGGCTCCGAAGCAGTCATAATCCGCGCCCTTATGTCCCATGAAAATAACATGATCACTGCCTGCGATAAAATCACGCAGAGCGGATGCCACAGCTCTTGCCTTGACGCGGGAGCTTCTTTCATACTCGCCGTTTTTGCCGCCGTAGAACTTAAACTGCGTGTCGTCTTTAACGCATACCTGACCGCCTCCGCGTCCTAGGGCAAGGTCAAGGGCATTCCTTGCGCTTGTTTCATTATCCGCGATATTGCCGCCGGTGCCTATGCCGATACTTACCGAAAGCGGAAATTTTGCCTCCTGCGCAATCTGTCTGACATTCTCGACTATTGTGAAATTACCGCTTATATACTTATCAAGATACCGATGCTCAAACGCCATAAAATAGCGGTCTCTGTCGGTCTTTTTAAGCACTGCATTTCCACTCTTTGCCCATGCCGCAACCGCCGCGCGGATCTTACCTGAGGCTGCCTCAACAAGATCATCGTCCGATTTCTGGGCAAATTCATCATAGTTGTCAACATTAATAAGCGCAATATCCACGCGCTCATTGCGGTAATTTTCCTCCACTTGCTTTATATGAGTGACATCAACAAGATAAAAGAACACGGAATAATGATCGCCAAGCTTATTGGCTCCTATTCTGTCCTTGATCATATTCCAGTGTACGGAATATGTATTGTCTCCCATAACTGTTTCAAAGGTTCTGCCGTTCGGGTATTTGAGCACCTCCGACCACTTCAGCTTAGGAATGCAGTCGTCAAGCACCTCGTATGGCAGCTTGCTGTTCCCGAAGATGCCGGCAAATCTGTCATTGTACCAGCGTATTGTTCCGTCGATACTGCATATCGCCATAGGCATGGGAACGCTTATGATCGCATTCTCGGAAATGTCGTCATTATCATCAAGAATTTTATGAATGTACTTTGCTATCGTCTCCTTGCGCTTTTTTCCGAGAATAAGCACAATGGTAATAACCGCCATACCTGCCGCGCCCTGTATACCGGCAAGAATATAATTTCTCTCCCGGCAAAGGATTCCTGCGCATAATACAAGAATAACTGCTGCCGTGACTGCGGCAATCATATATTTGCGCATAGCATGTGAATATGCTTTTTTCATAGTTCCCTCCGTATACGAGCTTATCTTCCGGTTTTTACGCTCTTTGTCTTATGTATTTTTTGAGCTCGGACATATCCTTATATTCGTTTTCCAGTGAATGTCCGTTCTCCTCGGCGATCGAAAGCAGCTCGCAGACTCTTGCGTCCAGTGTCCCGAAGGTTATTCCGAGATGCCTTGCCAGTATGTAATCCATTGCGACTATCGTTGAAATCGAGTTTTCAACGGGACCGTAATCGGCAAGCTCGTCATAATCCGCAAGCGTCCTGTAAAGATTGGCAACCTCGGATAAAATATCGCTTTTTATTCCTTCAATTGCCTTGAGATTGTTTGCTATATTCATGTGTATCCTCCTGTTATTTTTTCAGATACACCCCTATGCTATTTTAACACACAAATTATTCAATGTCAATATTCACACCTGTTTTTTAATATTTTTTATTGACATAAGCAAGCATCCGTGATATAATGAGCGTAAAGAAAAGGCAGAGCGTTAAACGGTCAGCCATAGTAAGTTATTCAGAATAACCGTTCCAGGGCTGAAAAATTTGGAACGGTTATTTCTTTGCTTTTACAGTTATCTTGCCGGTACGGCGAAGATGGCTGCTGTTATTGCAATACAAAGCAACGATATTGTCACTTTGCAGATGAAATTCTTCATCAGCACCACCCCCCCTTAACGGACATACGCAAAGCATTTTGTGTATGGTACACGTCCTCCCGTGTACTGGGCGGCTTCCCGTCCAACGTCTAATCTCTTGCCTTTTCCGCAAATCATTATAGCATATTTTTACACGAAAAGCAAGATATTTGTCGAAGGGCATTAAAATTCTCAGCAGAATTTTATTGTTTTTATCCCCAAAGCTATTGACAAATGCGCATATGGGGTATATAATATGTAACAGGTTACACTTTTGGAAAGGAGGAATATGCTTGACACATCAGGATATCGGTTATTTTATCAAAAACATTGACGAGAAGCTTAAAACAAAGGTGGACTCCGACTTGAAAAGCCACAATCTGACGCTGTCGCAGAGCCTTGTGCTGACGTATCTGTGCAGCAAGGGCGGGCTTGCGACGCAAAAGGAGATAGAGAATCATCTTGACATTTCCCACCCCGCCGTGGTCGGGCTTTTGTCGCGCATGGAGCAGAACGGACACCTCGTCACATGGATAAACCCAGAAAACAAGCGTCTTAAAATGGTTAAGCTCACCCCCGGCGCGCTGGAGCTTGAAAGCGCAATGGAGGCAATGCGAGAAAAAATGGAGAAGCTTCTCCTTGACGGTTTTTCAGAGGAGGAAGCGGGGCAGCTGAAGAGCCTGCTTTCGCGGGTACACAAAAACCTGTCAAAGCTTCAAAGCCGTTAGAGCGGCTTTGAATTTCGCCCCAAAATGTAACACGTTACACTTGAAAGGAGTCAGATTATGATTAAAACACTCTCAAAAAGCCTCAGGCAGCACAAAAAAGGATCTCTGCTTACGGTTCTTCTGTCGGCGCTTGAGGTAGCGTTTGAAATTTTTATTCCGCTGTGTATGTCAAGGCTTATAGACTTCGGCATCGAGAAGGGGAACATGGCGCAGGTATGGAGGTACGGCGCCGCGCTTGTCATCTTCGCCATGATACAGCTCACCGCCGGCATTATCTCCGCCCGCACCGCCGCCCGCGCCTCAGCGGGCTTTGCCGCAAATCTGCGGCAGGATATGTACGACAATGTGCAAACCTTTTCCTTTTCCAATATCGACAGGTTCTCAGCGTCATCCATTGTAACAAGACTTACCACAGACATAACCAACATTCAGAACGCTTATCAGATGCTTATACGCATGGCGGTGCGGGGTCCTGTAATGATGATTTTCGCCCTGATTGTATCCTTTAATATCAACAGAGAAATTTCAATGGTATTCCTTGCGGTCATACCCCTGCTTGCCGTCTTTCTTATGATGATCATACGCAGGGTCAACCCGATTTTTAACGGCGTGTTCCGCGCGTATGACAGGCTGAACAACGTCGTGCAGGAGAACGTGCGCGGCATCAGGGTCGTTAAATCCTTTAACCGCTCCGACAGCGAGATAAACAAGTTCGAGGGTATCTCCGAAAACATTTTCCGCGGCTTTGCCAAGGGCGAACGGCTGCTTGCCCTCAACACTCCGCTTATGCAGTTTTTTATGTACGCCTGTATGCTGCTTATCTCATGGCTGGGCGCAAAGGCTATTGTCGCCTGCGGCAACGATCCGGCTCTGGGGCTTACCACAGGAGGGCTGACCGCGCTTATAAGCTACGCGACGCAGATACTTGTAAGCCTTATGATGCTGTCTATGGTGTTTGCCATGATTGTTATCGCCGTATCCTCCGCCGCGCGTATTTCGGAGATACTTTCGGAAAAAACGGATATTTCAAATCCCGACAGCCCCGTCACAGAGGTGAAAAACGGCGATGTCAGCTTTGAGAATGTCAGCTTTGCCTACAGCTTTAAGGCTGATAAATGGGTGCTGGATAAGGTCAATATCGATATACGCTCCGGCGAGATAATCGGCATACTCGGCGGCACCGGCTCTTCAAAGTCGAGCCTTGTTCAGCTTATTCCCCGCCTGTACGACGCGACGGAGGGCAGAGTTACGGTCGGAGGCGTTGACGTAAGAAAATATGACTTAGACGCGCTGCGCGGCAGCGTGGCAATGGTTCTGCAAAAGAACGAGCTGTTCTCAGGCACGGTTAAGGAAAACCTGCGCTGGGGAAACGAGAACGCCACCGACGAGGAAATCCGTCACGCCTGCCGTCTTGCCTGCGCGGACGAATTTATAAGCACCCTTCCCGACGGCTATGACACGCATATAGAACAGGGCGGCAGCAATGTTTCGGGCGGTCAGAAGCAGCGTCTGTGCATAGCCCGCGCGCTGCTGAAAAAGCCCAAGGTGCTGATTCTGGACGATTCCACAAGCGCCGTCGACACAAAAACGGACGCGTCCATTCAGCGGTCGTTTGCCGAATACATTCCCGAAACCACAAAAATCATAATCGCGCAGCGCGTCAGCTCCGTTATGCTCGCCGACAGGATCATTGTTCTTGACGGCGGCAAAGTTAACGCGATAGGCAACCATGAGGAGCTTCTCAAGAGCTGCGGCATATACCGCGAGATTTTCCTGTCACAGCAGAAAGGAGCTGAAAATAATGAATAAAAAGCATAATCGGACGTCGGGCAGAGCGGAAAAGCGCCGCTTTGAGCTTTCCGCGCTGCTCAGACTTTTATCCTATATGAAGCGATACCGCGGAAGCGTTGTTATCGTTATAATATGTATTCTTCTGAGCGCGGCTGCCGGAGCGGCATCCTCGCTGTTCTTACAGCCCCTTATTGACGATTACATAGTACCCCTTCTCGCCCTTTCCGATCCCGATTTTTCGGGACTTGCGCGCGCGGTTGCCGTCATGGGCGCGGTTTATCTGACAGGCGTGGCGTCAACGCTGCTTTACAACCGGCTTATGGTAACGATCGCGCAGAGCACGCTCAAAACCATACGCGACGAGATGTTTAAAAAAATGCAGCGGCTACCTATCCGTTATTTTGATACCCATCCCCACGGCGAGACCATGAGCCTTTACACCAACGATACCGACACTCTCCGTCAGCTTATCGCCCAGTCAATGGCTCAGCTTGTATCGTCCGTCTTTACTATAGCGGCAGTTTTCATGTGCATGCTCTATATCAGCGTTCCTCTGACCGCGGTCGCCGTTATAACTGTAATTTTCAGCCTGCGTATCGCGGGCGCGTCGATGAAAAATGTCGGCAGCTTCTTTATGCGGCAGCAAAAGGCGCTGGCAGAGCTTAACGGCTTCGTTGAGGAAATGATCAACGGTCAGAAGGTTATTAAGGTATTCTGCCGCGAGGAGCAGTCCAAGGCGCAGCTGCGGAAGAAAAACAAGGCGTGGGAGGACGCGGCAGCCGCGGCGAACGGCAGCGCGAACGCTGTAATGCCGCTTATGTGCGGGCTTGATTATCTGCAATATGTAATCATTGCGGTTCTGGGCGCGTACATGGCGATTGCGGGTATGACAAATCTGGGACTCACCGGGCTTAACACGCTGTCTCTGGGCATGATCGCATCGTTTCTGACGCTCACGCGCAGCTTTACAAATCCCATATCGCAGATTTCCAATCAGCTTAATTCCATTGTCAACGCTCTTGCGGGCGCGTCCCGTATCTTCGGCTTTATGGAGGAGGAGCCGGAGACGGACGAGGGCTATGTGACGCTCGTGAACGCGCAAGCCGCGCCCGACGGCACACTTTGCGAGTGCGCCGAACGCACAGGACGCTGGGCGTGGAGACATCCGCATCATGACGGAACCGTAAGCTATACGGAGCTTAGAGGAGAAATCACAATGGAGCATGTAGATTTCGGCTACATACCCGAAAAAAAGGTTCTGCGCGATATAACGCTCTATGCAAAAGCCGGACAGAAGGTGGCGTTTGTCGGCGCGACGGGCGCGGGCAAAACAACCATAACAAACCTTATCAACCGATTCTATGATATTACCGACGGCAAAATCCGCTATGACGGCATAAATATAAACAAGATTAAGAAAGCCGATCTGCGCCGCTCCCTCGGTATAGTATTGCAGGACGTGAACCTTTTCACGGGAACGGTTATGGAAAACATACGATACGGCAATCCGGACGCTTCTGACGATGACTGTATAGCCGCCGCAAGGCTTGCCAATGCCGACGGCTTTATCCGAATGCTGCCCGAGGGCTACAGCACTGTTCTTAAAGGCGACGGCAGCGGACTTTCACAAGGGCAGCGGCAGCTTTTATCCATTGCCCGCGCCGCGGTATCGGATCCGCCCGTTATGATTCTTGACGAGGCGACCTCCTCCATTGACACGCGCACGGAGGCGCTTGTTCAGAGCGGAATGGATAATCTGATGAAGGGCAGGACCGTATTTGTAATCGCGCACAGGCTGTCAACCATACGCAATTCCGATGTCATTATGGTTCTCGACCGCGGCAGCATAACGGAACGCGGCACTCACGAAAGCCTGCTTGCCGAAAAAGGACTGTACTATCAGTTATATACAGGCGCGTTTGAGCCGGAATAATAAGGGGCAAAATTCAAAATCACCAAACGCGCGCCCTGTTTTTTATAAAAAATTCACAAAGCACCCAAAATGTTTACAGCTGTATTGACAGCTGTAAACATTTGTTGTATAATGCAGTAAATCATACCAATAAACATTGCAAAGCAAAAGAATAGGTGATATTTAATGAAAATAACAGCTGACATTATCATTATCGGAACAGGCGTTTCGGGGCTGTACTGCGCCTTAAACCTCCCCTCCGATAAGGACATTCTCCTCATAACAAAGGCGGCGGCTGACGAAAGCGACTCCTTCCTTGCTCAAGGCGGCATCTGTATGCTGCGGGACGAGGCGGACTACGAGCCGTATTTCGAGGATACAATGCGCGCCGGACATTATGAGAACAAAAAGGAATCCGTAGACATAATGCTCCGCTCCTCACAAGACGTTATAGGCGAGCTTATCGGCTTCGGTGTGGATTTTGAGAGAAACGAGGACGGAACGCTAAAATTCACAAAGGAGGGCGCTCATTCCACCCCAAGAATATGCTATCACGAGGACATCACGGGTAAGGAGATAACCTCAAAGCTGCTTGCCGAGGTTCGCAGAAGAAGCAACATCAGAATTATTGAGCAGCTTAAAATGGTCGATATAATCGAAATTGACGGACGCTGCGCGGGAATTGCGGCGCAGTATGAGGACGGTACAATGGCGGAGATCGATGCAAAATTTACTGTGCTTGCGACAGGCGGCATAGGCGGTCTGTACCATAACAGCACAAACTATCCGCATCTTACCGCCGATTCGCTCGCAATAGCGATGAAGCACGGCATTGAGCTTGAAAACATTGACTATGTCCAGATACACCCCACAACGCTCTACTCAAAGCGCAAGGGCAGACGCTTTCTTATTACGGAGTCGGTACGCGGAGAGGGAGCGCACCTTCTTAACGCGGACATGCGGCGCTTTACCGATGAGCTTCAGCCGCGCGATATTGTTTCAAAGGCGATATGGAAGCAGATGGAGAAGGACAACAAGCCCTATGTATGGCTTTCGATGGCTCCTATACCGAAGGATACCATCCTCACCCACTTCCCAAACATTTACAAGCGCTGTCTTGAGGAGGGCTATGACGTTACAAAGGAATGCATTCCGGTCGTTCCGGCGCAGCACTACTTTATGGGCGGCATAAAGGTAGATAAATACTCAAAGACCACAATGGACAACCTTTACGCGGTAGGCGAAACGGCGTGCAACGGCGTGCACGGCAGAAACCGCCTTGCAAGCAACTCGCTGCTTGAAAGCCTTGTGTTCGCAAAAAGAGCCGCGCGCAGGATCACGGAGGAATATGACGACTATGAGGTCATAACTCCCGAAATTGATATTATGAGCTATCGCGGCTGCGATAAGGACTACATAAAAACAGTAAGAGATGCTATAGAAAGGAAGCAGAAGGAACATGAATGAGATAACAATGATGATGAATGCAGACGAGCTTATCCTCGGCGCGTTAAAGGAGGATATTTCAAGCGAGGACGTTACGACTAACGCCGTTATGCGCGAATACAGAAAGGGCATCGTTGACCTTATTGCAAAGCAGGACGGTATTCTTGCGGGCATAGAGGTGTTTAAGCGTGTTTTCACGCTCCTTGACCCGTCAACGGAATTTGAGATCGACGTTAAGGACGGAGAGGAAATAGCCGATGGGCAGAAGCTGGGAGCGGTTATCGGAGATATCCGCGTATTGCTTTCCGGCGAGAGGACCGCTCTTAACTATCTTCAGAGAATGTCCGACATAGCCACATACACTCACGAAACCGTAAAACTGCTTGAGGGCACAAAGACAAAGCTTCTCGACACAAGAAAAACCACACCGAACATGAGAATATTTGAAAAATACGCTGTTAAGGCGGGCGGCGGCTTCAATCACCGCTATAACCTCTCCGACGGTATTCTCCTAAAGGATAATCACATAGGAGCCGCGGGCAGCGTAACTGCGGCGGTTAAAATGGCAAAGGAATATGCCCCGTTCGTAAGAAAGATCGAGATCGAGGCTGAAAATATCGACATGGTACGCGAGGCTGTCGAAGCGGGCGCGGACATTATCATGCTTGACAATATGACACATGACGAAATGAAGGAGGCAATCGCCGTTATAGACGGCAGAGCGGAAACGGAGTGCAGCGGCAACGTGACAAAGGAAAAGGTCGCCGCGCTCACTGACCTCGGAGTTGATTACATCTCAAGCGGAGCGCTCACACACAGCGCGCCTATACTTGACCTGTCACTCAAGAACCTCCGCTCGGTTGACTGAAAAGGAGCGGCAAATGAGCATAAGTGAAAGAACAGAAGCAATCCTTGAAAGAATTTCACAAAGCTCATCACCGGTTTCCGGCAGCAGGCTTTCAGAGGAGTTCGGCGTAAGCCGTCAAATCATCGTGAAGGATATCGCCGCGCTCAAAGCGCAGGGAAATGACATCATAGCAACGACAAAGGGCTATATGCTCCACCGTATCCCTATGCCGGAACGTGTTTTCAAGGTTGTCCACAGAGATGACGAAATTCAGCAGGAGCTTCAGGCAATAGTAGACGCGGGCGGTATTGTCAGGGACGTTTTTGTATGGCACAAAATATACGGAAAAATCGAGGGTGAGCTTGATATAAAGACGTATGAGGATATTACCGAATATATAAACAGCCTTAAAACCGGACGTTCCAGCCCCCTAAAAAATGTTACCAATGAATACCATTACCACACAGTGACAGCAAAAAGCGACGCGGCGCTTGATAAGGTGCGCGCCGCGCTTGACAAAATCGGGTTCCTTGTTAAGGACGAGGAAGGTATCGGTTAAAAACTATTGAAATTTCTTCTTATTTGTGATACAATGTATTTTAAGGAGGGTATTGCAATGGCTATACTTCATAAACTGATACCTAATAAGGAAAAGGCGCTGCGCATAATAATTGTCGGCGCGGGAAAGGTCGGCGCTACTCTGGCGGACAAGCTCACCGCGGAGGGCAACGATATTACAATAGTTGATAAGAACGCCGAACGGGTAAACCGCCTTAGCACAATGTACGATATTATGGGGATCACAGGAAACGGTTCAAGCTACGGTACTCTTATAGAGGCGGGCATCGAAAACGCCGACCTCATTATAGCCGTAACGGATTCCGACGAGCTGAACCTGCTCTGCTGTACTCTTGCGAAGAAGGTCGGAAACTGCGCGTCGATCGCCCGTGTCCGTAACCCTGACTATACAGATGAATTAAGCTATCTCCGCGACAAGCTCGGTATAACCATGATACTCAATCCCGAGCTGGAGGCGGCGAAGGAAATAAACAGAATACTCCACTTCCCTTACGCGCTGTCTGTAAACGCGTTCGCAAGAGGGTCTGTGGACATGATACGCTTTAAGATCCCTGTCGGAAGCTGTCTTAACGGTATGCAGCTTCTGGACTTTCAGGGCAGGGACGGCTTTGACGTACTTGTATGCGTTGTTGAGCGAGGAAACGAGGTCATGATCCCCAACGGTCAGTTCAGGCTTGTATCGGGAGATATTGTTTCGATCATAGCGCCGCCGCGCAACGCCTATAGATTTTTCAGAAAAATAAAAATGAGCAGCCGCAGAGTAAGCTCCACGATAATAATAGGAGGCGGAAAAACCTCATATTATCTTGCCAAGTATCTTTGCAGCTCCGGCATTTCGGTTAAAATTATAGAATTAAGCCTTTCGCGCTGTCAGGAGCTGAGCGAGCTGCTCCCTCCGAACGTTGTGATCGTAAACGGCGACGGAACAGATGAAACACTTCTGCTTCAGGAGGATATCGAACAGATCGGCGCGGTTATACCGCTTACGGGAATTGACGAGGAAAATATTCTTCTTTCCCTCTACGCGCTCCGCGCAAATCCTGACGTAAAGGTGATCACAAAGGTCAATCATATAAACTTCTCCGGCGTTATAAACGCGCTTGAGCTCGGAAGTATCGTATATCCGCGTTATATGACGGCGGAAACTATAAGAACCTATGTAAGGGCAAAGAAAAATTCAATCGGCAGCAACATTGAAACGCTTTACCGCCTGTTTGATGACAGGGTTGAGGCAATCGAATTTAAAATCGAGGGGGATGCGGAATACACCAATGTCCCGCTCAAGGATCTCAGCCTTAAGGACAACCTTCTCATAGCCTCAATTATCCGCAACGGAAAATCATTTATACCCAGCGGTACGGACTATATTAAACAGGGAGATTCCGTGATTATTGTCACAACGCACTCCGGCTTTGACAATATCCGTGACATTCTCGCATAAAGCAATGAAAGGATGTTTTGACTGTGAATTTCAGGTCGGTATTATACATACTCGGATGGATACTCAATATTGAGGGCGCGTTTATGCTGCTCCCCTTTGCCGTATCCGTAATATATAATGAGCCGCAGGGGATCCCATTCCTTGGAGTTGCGCTTATATGTATACTTCTCGGCACTCTGATAGTGGCAAGGAAGCCGAAAAATATGAACTTTTTCGCAAAGGAAGGCTTTGCCGTAACAGCTCTCTCATGGATCATGCTCAGTGTTTTCGGCTGTCTCCCATTCGTAATAAACGGTGATATTCCAGATTTCACCAATGCGTTGTTTGAGACCGTGTCAGGCTTTACCACAACAGGAGCCAGCATACTTGATGATATTGAATCGCTTTCACACGCCTCCCTTTTCTGGCGCAGCTTTACTCACTGGCTGGGCGGTATGGGCGTGCTTGTATTTCTGCTTGCGCTTATTCCGATGACAGGCGGGTCGCATATGCACATAATGAAAGCGGAAAGTCCCGGACCGTCGGTGGATAAGCTTTTACCTAAGGTGCGACAGACAGCGTTTGTTCTTTATGCAATATATTTTGCGCTTACCGTTCTTGAGTTTGCGCTTCTGGTATTTGCAAAAATGCCCGTATTTGACGCGATAACAACGGCAGTCGGAACAGCGGGCACGGGCGGCTTCGGCATAAAGGGAGACAGTATGGCAGGGTATTCCGCCGCGATACAGTGGATAGTAGCCGTCTTTATGATGCTTTTCGGCATAAATTTCGGCTTCTATTTCCTCCTTCTGTGCAGAAGCTTCAAGGCGGCCTTTTCCTATGAGGAGGTCAGAAATTACCTTCTGATCATAATCGCAGCGTGCGTGTTTATAATGATTTCAATAATAAGTCACGGCTGCCTTTCCGATATGACCTTTGCCGAAAAGCTGAGGCACACATATTTTCAGGTCGCTTCAATTATAACAACAACAGGCTTTTCAACTATTGATTACGATAACCTCTGGCCGCAGACGGCAAATCTAATGATTGTGGCGCTTATGTTTATCGGAGCGTGCGCCGGCAGCACCGGAGGCGGCATAAAGGTATCAAGAGTTTCGATCCTGTTCAAAACAGTAAAAAAGGAAATGACGCTCTTCTTCCACCCGAAGAGAGTTGTGCTTATAAAAAATGAACACAAGCCGGTCGCTCATGAAACAATACGCTCAACAAACGTGTTTATCATGGCATACATTTTCACCTTTGTTGTATCAGTGCTGCTTGTTTCTATAGATAATTTTGATTTTACCACGACCTTTACCGCGGTTGCGGCAACGATCAACAATATAGGACCGGGGCTTAGCCTGGCAGGACCTACGGAAAGCTTTTCGGCATTCTCGTATTTTTCAAAATATATTATGATATTTGATATGCTTGCGGGACGTCTGGAGCTTTATCCTATGCTCATGCTTCTGACACCGGAGTTCTGGAAGAGTATATTCTGTCCCAACAGAGGAATACGCATTTACAGATAAAAAGAAAGGATACTCTGCAATGACTAAGACATTGATAAAAACCGCTATGGAAAAAGAACCGGCTGATTTTGTCATCAAGAACGGCTATGTTGCCGATATATTCTCAGGAAGATTTCTGCAAAGGGATGTACTGGTACGCAATGGAATCATATGCGGAGTCGGTGACTATGACTGCGCGAATGTTATTGACGCTTCGGGAAAATACATTCTCCCGGGCTTCATTGACTCTCATGTACATATTGAAGCTTCAATGGTTACACCACGCCGGTATGCGGAGGCAGTTGTCCCCCACGGCGTAACCACCGTAATTTCCGTTCCCGGCGCAATCACAATGGTAGGCGGCAGGAATGGCATCCGATATATGGAAAAAGCGGCTGAAAAACTGCCTCTAGATATAAAGACAATACTGCCGATCGACTGCCGGGAGCTGTCCTGCGAGGATGCCAGAGAGCTTGGCAGAGAATGTATCGGTATCAGTGAAAGAAAAGAACCGCGGAGTATAATAAATTCCGATGAAGCATCCCTGAAAAGAATACAGACAAAAAATATAGACGGACATATGCCCGGACTTTTCGGCAAAAAGCTTGACGCGTATATCTGTTCAGGAGTCACCACTGATCACGAATGCCGTGACGTGCATGAAATGCTCGAAAAAATCAGCAGAGGACTTTACGTTGCGATTCGCGAGGGAGCTCTTGCAAAGGACCTCAAAAGACTTATCTTTGCGGTAAACAGTCTTAATTTCCGCAGCTTTACCTTCTGCACGGATGACCGTTTTATAGGTGATATTCTGAATGAGGGAACGCTTGATTATATGGTAAAAACCGCTGTCGAGCTCGGACTCCCGCCGGTGGTTGCGATTGCCGTCGCTTCCTTCTGCGCCGCAAAATGCTACGGACTTGACAAGGTCGGTGCTATTGCCCCGGGCTATAAAGCGGACCTTTTGATCGCAAGTAATTTATTTGACTTTAATGTCGAGCAGGTTTTCAAAAACGGTATTAAGGTCGCGCAAAACGGCAGAGCATTGTTTACGACCGAGTCTGTGGACGCATCGGGATTAACCGATACCATCAGTATCGGCAGCGTTACACCGGATTTCTTTGAGCACGGAACATATAATGAGTTTGAGGCATTTGAGCTGCCTGCATATTCTTCCGATTTAAAGAGAGTTTCGGCAAGTAAGGAAGATAACGCTGCCAAGGTTTGTATAGTCGATCGTAACGGAGAATGCAGTAACTTTCTCCATCTTACAAACTATGGTATAACAAACGGCGCTGTTGCATCCAGCTATTGCCGTAATTCTCACAAAATTATTGTTGTCGGCGACAATAATGAAGATATGGCGTCCGCGCTCAATGCTCTCGGCAGAAACGGCGGAATATGCGTTGTCTCGGGCGGCAGGGTCATTGCGAAGCTTGAGCTTGAGGCTTCCGGACTTATGACAGACAGACCGGCTGATGAGGTATTTAAGGAATATAACAGTCTCAAGGAAGCCGCATACAGCCTCGGAGTCAACAGAGAGCTTGAGCCGTTCAGAGCAATAACCACCCCATACCGCGTATGAACGCTTAGGGAGTACGATGCGATTCCCTGAATTAATATAACCCAAAGGAGAGTACAGCATGAAAAAATTCAGTCTTGATAAGGAATGGAAATT
>JBJEIV010000144.1:0-3018 GCA_051877395.1 Candidatus Ornithomonoglobus sp. | reverse complement strand
TATATGCGTCTATAAATCTCTGTGAGTCATCTGCGTTCGGCGCCGGATCTGAAATAAATAAGTATCCGTCCCGTTTCAGGACACGGCTGACCTCCGCAATGCTTGCATCTATCATAGGAAAATGATGCAGAGCATATCTGGATATAACCATGTCAAAGCTTTTATCATTAAAAGGAAAATCAATGCCGTCATAATTAACAAAACCGATGTTATTCAATTTTTCTTTAATTGCCCTCTTTCGGTTACTTTCCAATGCTTTTTCGACTATATCCAACCCAATAATTTTTACTTCGGGATATTTTTTTGCAACGGCAAAGGACAAATAGCCGCTCCCTGTACCCAAATCCAATATCCGCATACCCGATTTTATCGGCAGAAATTCAAGTATGGCGTTTAAATGTTTCTCATCCTGTGTTTGTTTATTATAGAATTTTCCGTCAAAAAAACTTTTCTCAAATCCGCGTTTAGCCGCGGCAATACTCTTTTTCACAAATTTTAGAGGAACGTCCATACGCTCTGCCGTCTGCTCCGGCGTCATACCGCTGTCCAGAAAGCGCTTGCAGACAGTTTTCATGTTTTCTCCCACCTCAATGATATGACAGTCGGGTCATAAAACCGCACAACACGCTGTCCCCAGGAATGTTCTTTGACAGGATGGACATAATTAATATCAATTTTTTTCAATTTGTTTGCAAAGCCGTCAAAATCGTCCTCTTCGAAATAAATTTCAGAGACCTTTCCGCCGAAGGACAGCCTGTCATTTTCTATAAATTCCACCCATGTTTCCTTTGTTTGCAGGCAAACTCCGCCCGTAAGCGTTACATTCGCGCCCAAGTCCATGATTTTATTCAGTCCAAGCACCTCTTTATAAAATTTAACGGATATATCCATATCGGATACAACCAATAACGGATTTTTAAATTTCATGTAAAAACACCCCTCCTTTTTTAAAATCAAATGCCATGTCGGTACACCTCTGTTATTTCAAGCTTTCCGCAAGCGCCAAAAACTTCTTTTCGCTTAATATTTCATTTGTCAGATATTCACCGTTGTAAAAAAGAGCGTAATTCGTCCACGCTGCCGGAGCGTTTTGAGCCTTTTCCCTGCTGTCAATAAGTATGCGTTTAAACGGTATCCCGTTTTGCCTTGCACATTCCTCAATGAGCGGAGCGTATTTTGCGGTGTACGGACATCCGGCAGTGCAGTACAGAACAAAGCCTTGCTCCGAAACGCACGGTTTTTTCGCCTGTTCCTTGAATTTCGGAATCTCCGCATTTTCATCAAACGGCAGATAGAGCAAGGTATAATACGGTTCTGCCGTGTCTGCGGTTTTAAAGCCTTTATATGTAAGATATTTCGGATCGGACAAAAACGGCTTTTTCTTCGGTGAGGAAATTACCGTTATACCTTTTTTGCCCTTTGCCTTTGCATCACTGATACACTCCTCAAGCAATTCGTTTGCATAACCGTGTCCCTTTAGCGATCCCGACACCCAAAAGCAGTTGATATGCATATATCCTTCCGCCTCAATCGGCACCCATGCATACTCGGCAGGGATATACTCAATAAAACATTTGCCTCTCTGCGCTGATTTTAAAAATACAAGTCCCTCGCTTATCCGCTCCTTTAGCCACGCTTTTTTTGACGCCGCCTGCGGATCCTTGTTGCTTGAAATGGCACAGCAGATATGCTCCTGTTTTAAATTTTCATGTGTTAATTTTATATATTCCATAATAACCCCTTCGGTTTGTCCTTTTTATATCACTTCCGTTACAATACCGCTCTGCTCGATATCATAAACCGGAATTTATCACTTATAACTTTGATTTTTCGTAATTATAGGGAATGCTTGTACCGGCAACCACAGCCTCAATCTTTTTAATTATCAACCAATCATCCATGTTATTTTGATGTTCAAAAACAAACGGAGTTATTGCCTCGACATTTTCAAATTCAACCAAGCACAAACATTTCTTATGCCAACGCTCTTTTTGTTTTTCTGATAAGTTCAATTTGCTTTGGTTGTCTGCAAGAATTTCCGAGATCTCTTCATCAGACAGCTTAGCATAATTCCGAACACTTTTCACAACAGCAGTCACCGTTATGGAAGCACTTCCTTTTTCCATGAAATAAAGGCGCTCTCCCTCAAAAACTCTACTATGCGGGATTTTTCTTCCTGCTGCTCCGCGCGCCACCATTGTCTTTGTTCCTGCTAAAATCTTATCCAGCACTTTTTCACCTTTTTTGCCGATGTTATCGCAGTATACTAAATGTACCATTTTATATTCTCCTAAAATTTTGATTTTTGTTACAGTGTAGCTTTCCTACCAATTTCGATTTACATTATTACAGACAGCATATCCAGTCATCAAGGAATTTCATCTGTTCTTCCGTATGAAACCAGTGCTCTCCGTTTTTCATAACAGTAAGCGTTGCCTTGATTCGATTTGCAAATTCAGCAATGGTTTCATAAGATGTCAATTTGTCTTTTTCTCCATACAGAATGTGAGTGGGAACTGTCCATGCAATAGGATGTTCTCTTACATAGCATAGATACTCCCACGAAAGAGTCTCTCCAAAATCCGTTTGAATTTCTTTTTTGCTACAAAGTTCATCTTCGGTCACCTTTGCCCACATCATCATATCCGCAATCAGCTTTTCCATATTCACAATGGGAGAAATAAAGTATGCTTTCTCTATTCGTTTATCGGGCAAAGCATTCATTGATAAAAAAGCCCCTATGCTATTTGCAATCAAAATAACAGAATCATATCCCTTGCTGCGCAAATCATAAAAACAAGAAAACTCGTTTTTCGCTTCCCACGGATTTTGCGATTTATAGTCAAAACCAATAACATCACTTTCGGCAAAGAGAGGCTGATAATGCTTTGCTTCCTCCGCACTGCCGCCTTTGCCGTGTACATATATGACTAAACGTTTCATTCTTTACCTCCGTAAATTTCAATTTGGGGCAGAGGCCAAGGGGCTTTAATGCCCCTTATGCTTCTCCCTTTTCTT
>JBJEIV010000143.1:0-3025 GCA_051877395.1 Candidatus Ornithomonoglobus sp. | reverse complement strand
GCTCAAGTCCTGAAAGTATCGCGGAGGCTCTTTCACAGTAATCAAGCTCGTTAAGCAGGCTCTGCTTAACGTCCTGGTCAAAATCAATAATTCCGGCAACGGTGTCGCAAAGCTGTCCCAGATGCCTTATCGCCATTATACTCAGAAATCTGTCGGCTGCAACCTTTGTTGAAACGCCGAAATATTCCTCAACCTTTTTCTTTATAGCCCTGCAATATGCCTCTTCCCTGTCGGAAAGACCCGAGTAGGTCTCATTGACCTCCTCAACCTCGCACACAAATGAAGGACTTTCCTGCACATAGCTGCGGATGATCCCTCTCGAAAGTCCCTTTACGATAAGGCGCGTCACATTCCCCGGCAGATGCATTACCTGCTTTATGACGGCAATTGTTCCGACACGGTAAAGATCGTCCGGCGTTATATTATCCTCTTTATCCGGCTGACGCTGTGTGACAAGAAAAATTCTTGAGTTGTCACGCATCGCATCCTCAATAGCCTTTATCGAAGCCGGACGCGCAACATCAAAATTAAGCTGCATATACGGGAACATAACTATGCCCCGCATTGCAACTGTAGGAAAAACGTGTGTATATTTTTCCAAATTTACTCACTCCAATTAATCGATATTCTCGGCGATCAGCTTGGCCATCTCCTTACAGCCAACCTTCTTCATTCCCTCGCTGTATATGTCCGGTGTTCTGTAATCCAAATCAAGAACCTTATCCACAGCCGTATTTATCGCCTTTGCCTCATCTGCAAGGCCAAAGGACATTTCAAGCATCATAGCGGCCGAAACGATCGTGGCGATCGGGTTTGCCTTGTCCTGTCCGGCAATGTCCGGCGCCGAGCCGTGAATAGGCTCATACATACCGCACTTTGTCGCGCCCAGAGACGCTGACGGGAGCATACCGATAGAACCCGCAATAGCCGATGAAAGGTCGGATAAAATATCACCGAAGATGTTTGACGTAACAATAACGTCAAACTGCGCCGGATTTATCGCAAGCTGCATTGCGGCATTGTCCACATACATATGTGTGAGAGTAACCTCAGGATAGTCCTTTGACAGCTCCGTGATTGTCCTTCTCCAGAGCTTTGACGAATCAAGAACATTTGCCTTATCTACCGAAACAACTCTCTTATCTCTGAGCATAGCCGTCTCAAAAGCGATTTTTCCTATTCTCTTTACTTCCTCAACGCTGTAGCGCTCCTCGTCGCTTGCCCATGAGCCGTCCTCCGCGGTATGTCTTTCACCGAAATAAATACCGCCTGTAAGCTCGCGCACAACCATCACGTTAAGACCGTTCTTGAGCTTCTCGTCCTTGAGCGGCGAAGCGTCCTTGAGCTGCGGCTTTAAGATTGACGGACGGAGGTTTGAATAAAGTCCGAGAGCCTTTCTTATGCCTAAAAGTCCCTTTTCTGGTCTCTGGGGGCAGTTGTCCCACTTAGGACCGCCTACAGCGCCCAGAAGAACACTGTCGGACGCCTTACAGATGTCTATTGTCTCCTGCGGGAGCGGAACTCCTGTCGCGTCGATTGCGCAGCCGCCCATGAGCACGTCCGTATAATTGAACTTGTGATTATATTTTTCGGCAACGGCGTTGAGAACCGTAACAGCGCCCTCAACGATTTCGGGACCGATTCCGTCACCCTTTATTAAAGCTATATTAAATTCTGCCATGATTATGACCATTAACTCCTTTCACCAATGCCGTTTGGGAAAAGAGAAGCAAGCAAGTCGCGTTTTTCGGCAGACGAGGCTATACGTGTGTATGCGAGTCTGCCGAAAGGCGCGAGATGCGCCGCTTATCTTTGCCCAAACTTACATCTTTCCTTCTTCTATGTACTTGACCAATCCGCCCGCATTAATAAGCTCCTGCATAAACGGCGGAAAGGCTGTAGCCTGATATGTCCTGTTCTTTGTTTCGTTTGTTATAACGCCCGTGTCAAAGTTGATTGAAACGGTTTCGCCCTCCTCAATATCCTTTGCCGCCTCAGGGCATTCAAGGATAGGGAGACCTATGTTAAGTGAATTTCTGAAGAAAATTCTTGCGAAGCTCTCCGCGATTACGCATGAAATACCGCTTGCCTTGATTGCTATCGGAGCGTGCTCGCGCGATGAGCCGCAGCCGAAGTTTGCGCCGCCGACCATGATATCGCCCGCCTTGACCTTGTTTACGAAATCCTTGTCTATATCCTCCATGCAGTGCTGCGCCAGCTCCTCGGGAAGCGAGGTGTTAAGGTAACGCGCAGGGATTATAACGTCCGTATCTATATTATCTCCGTATTTGATTACTGTACCTTTTGCATTCATAATGATATTACCTCCTCAGGGGCTGTTATTTTACCAGTCAATGCGCTTGCAGCCGCAACATCAGGGCTTGCAAGATAAACCTCACTCTCAACGTGACCCATGCGTCCGAGGAAGTTACGGTTTGTTGTTGAAACGCAGCGCTCGCCCGCGGCGAGAATACCCATATGACCGCCGAGACACGGACCGCAGGTGGGAGCCGAAATTACGCAGCCCGCCTCAACAAGCGTTGACAAGGTGCCGTCCTTTAACGCTTCAAGATAAATTCTCTGTGTAGCCGGGAATACGATAACTCTTATTCCTTTCTTAACGCGCTTGCCCTTTAATATCTCCGCGGCTCTCTGAAGGTCTGAAAGGCGGCCGTTTGTGCAGGAGCCGATCACAACCTGGTCAATCGCTACATCGCCCCAGTTCTCCGGTGTTCTTGCGTTCTCCGGCAGATGCGGGAATGCTACCGTGTGAGGAACCTCGCCGAGGTCAATATTTATAACCTGCGAATACTCAGCGTCCTCATCAGCGGTGAACTCAACAAATTCTCTCGTTGAATGCTCTCTCATATATTCGCGCGTCAGATCATCAATTTCAAACACGCCGTTCTTTGCGCCCGCCTCGATTGCCATATTTGCAATTGTGAAACGATCGTCCATTGTGAGAGTGTGAAGTCCCTCGCCCGTAAATTCCATTGACTTATAGAGCGCGCCGTCAACGCCTATC
>JBJEIV010000142.1:0-3045 GCA_051877395.1 Candidatus Ornithomonoglobus sp. | reverse complement strand
GCCATGAAGAGCAGCTATAACGAGGGACGCTTTGCCGAGGTTCTCATAAGAGGTAATGAAGGAGACTTCGTGTTTATTCATTCCGCTCATAATGACGAAACTATAAGCACTGACCGTTTTGAGCGCGGAGCGGCGGTAGAGGCAAACAATCTTGCGGCAAATAATGAGAATTATAACAGATGGCTTGATATGTATGTCAGAGCGATAAAGGCGCGAGGAATGATTCCGGTGCTTGTAACGGCAATGCCGAGAATTAATTCTGCAAACGGCTCATTTACCGAGAGCGATTTAAAGCCGAACGGCTTCAACCCCGATTCACCGGGCAACATGAGAGCGAAGGCGCAGTCGGACGATGGCGTAGGTCTTGTGGAGCTTTACGCGGGCGCGACAGCATATCTCAACTCGCTTGACCCCAAAGAGGTAAGCTATATCTATAATACAATAGAGGCAGGAGAAACACCTGCGGCAAACTCAGCTAACGGCGCTAAGGGCGACGGTACTCATTACCGTGAGGCTGCGTCAAAGCAGTGGTGCCGCATAATGCTTCAGAGCATATATGATCAGGCAAATGCCGAAACAGATACCTATACGGACAAGACAATAATGCAGAAGCTTGCTTCATATACGAAAGCGTCCGTACAGGCTGCGGCTCAGTCAGGCGACTGGACAGAGGTATTCCCGGAAATGGCATCAGACGTCAGCACGATAGGCGTTGAGCCGGGAGCTGTAAAGCAGGCTGAGAGCAATTTCTATTACAGAACAACAATAGAAAAGGCGCTCCAGCTCGGACTTCTCCATAAGGATACAGACAATAATTTCAAGCCGACACAGACAATTACCGTAGGCGAGTTTGCAAGAGGAATAGAGAAAGCGTTCGGTCTTGCGGAAAACGCGCTTACAAATTATACAAAGACATATGCAGAGCTTCAGAGCGAGGACGCTGAGCTGTCTGTTGCAGAGGAAGCTGTTGCGGCGATTGCAAGTGTTGTAGTAAATAACGGCAATACCGAGGTAACAATTGAGAATGCTTCGTCAGGCGTAGTAATTGCGGTTAAGTATGACAACGGCATAGCTTCACAGGTAAAGACAGCGCCGGTAAGCGGAACGACTGTAACAGTTGAGGGAATTGAAGCTGACAAGGTATTCGTGTGGAACTCACTTGAGGAGCAGAAGCCGATGTGCGCAGCTTACGAAATAGGCGCAGCAGTAACTCCGACAGAGCCGGCATCGGAGCAGCCGACAGAGCCTGCGCCGGAGCAGCCGACAGAGCCGGCATCGGAGCAACCGACAGAGTCGGCACCGGAGCAGCCGACAGAGCCGGCATCGGAGCAGCCGACAGAGCCTGCGCCGGAGCAGGAGACAGAGCCGGCACCGGAACAGCCGACAGAGTCGGCACCGGAGCAGCCGACAGAGCCGGCACCGGAACAGCCAACGGATATACCCGGCGCCGCATGCACAGTAACAGTTGAGCAGCCGACAGGCGGAACAGTAACTGTATATAACGAAAGCGCTTATCACACGGCAACGGTTGATATTACAGCCGGTCTTGCGGCAGATCAGACAATCGCTGATAATGACTACTTCACGCTTATCGCTCCTTCAGAGCTTGTAAGCGGTGCGGACAGCGGCGGTGTATTCGCTGATAACTCAGCAATTACAACGGCTTATATTGACTTCAGAAATTCAAATCCTGAAAAGATAGTTATATATACAGCTAAGGCTGACGGTGTACTTTCAGTATACGCGCGTTTCCAAGGCAGCAAGGAGATAGAGCTTGTCGGCTCAACGGGAACTCAGATAAAGTATGTAGACAGTGACACATCGGTTAAGGGTAGCGCTGATTGGGCATACGGAACAGTTCACTTTGATGTAAAAGCCGGTGAGACGTATCAGCTCTGGGCGCGCGGGGGCACAGGCAGATTGTTCGGTGTAATGTACGCGTCAACCGATTATCCGCAGAGCACGGAATCACTTGTTGTAAACAAGGGCGACACAGTAAGAATTACATCAATCGCGGCAGAGAACTATGTAAATGATTCAATCCTTGTTAACGGTGTAGCCGTATCGACAGGCAAGGAGGCGGTAATCACCGTAGATGCCGACACAACTGTAACAGCGACCTTTACGGCAGAGCCGGCGCTCGTTGAAAACACCGTAATCGCAAGCGATGCGGCGCTTACACGCGAGGCGATGGGCGCGATCCTCTATGACGCATATCAGCTTGTTGATGATACAACAAAGGCAACCATGTCCGGGTATATGACAAATAACGGCGGTGTTCCGTCACCGGACGATCCGAACTATGACCCGAATATACAGTATGAGGGAACTCCTTACATCCCGACAACGGGCTGGGGCGCTCTTACGGATAAGGCAGGTCTTTCAGACGAACTGTATGCAAAGGTCAAAGCGGCATATAATATGGGTCTTATAAGACCGGAAACCGGAATTGCGAGAGGTTCTATCGCGCTGGGCAGCGAGCTTGAGCCGAAAGCAGAGGTAACAAGAGCAAAGGCTGCAAAGTCACTTGTATTCTGCTTCATTCTCACTCAGCCGAAGAGCAGACCGAGCCATACGATTCCGGAGGGCTTCGGCGTTGCAGAGCCGTCAGCAATCGCGGCTCCGAATACAGAGGCTCCAAAAACAGTATTTACAAAATAATATATACAGCAAGAGAGCAGCGCGGCGGCGCTGCTCTTTTTCACTGAGAATTGTAAATATTTTGCGAATAAATCTGTAAAAAATAACATAAAAACCATAGCAAATCACGCTTTTTTATGGTAAAATTACTATATATAATTTTTGATAAGGAGAGTTGAGCAATGAAGGGTAAGATATTAAGCGTAATCACCGCATTATCACTCATGTCGGCATATGCAGTTCCGATTCCTGCAGGAGCGGCTGACAGCTCGGGACTGATTCCGGCATTTCCCGGCGCGGAGGGCGCCGGAAAGTACGCGACAGGCGGACGCGGCGGCACGGTATATCATGTAACAAATCTCAACGACAGCGGCACAGGCTCGTTCCGTGACGCGGTTTCGGCAT
>JBJEIV010000141.1:0-3060 GCA_051877395.1 Candidatus Ornithomonoglobus sp. | reverse complement strand
GGATTCGGTATCGACCGTATGTGCATGCTCCTTACAGACTCGCCTGCGATCCGCGACGTTTTATTGTTCCCGACAATGAAGCCGCTTGAGCAGTAACGGTCTCAGAAATGGCTTAACAGAGCCATTTGTTATGGGTTAAAAAACTTGAAATTGTGTTTTTACGAAAAACCTTACGAAAACTCATAAATAAATTCATCACATAGAAAAGAGAGTAATGAAATGTTAATTCATTTTGATTACTCTCTTTTTCTGTTTTCAGTAAAAATCGTAGATGATACTTTATGCTTTGCGCAAAGGATATAAGCGTTTTATTGATAAAGCAACTGCTTTTGATTTTATTGAATATGGAAGCATGAATATATATGAACTTTCTTTTCGTATTGTCAGATTTCCATAAACGGTTATGGGTGAGCTGAAAATGGGCATAAAGCAAGCTGCTGCAATGAAGCTGCATTGAACGCGCGCAAAAATTGCGGGCGTCCTTAACATGGCTGAGTCTTTATGTTATATTAAAGTCAGGGCTGAAAGCAGGCAAGTCTGCTTCAGCCCATAAATTAAATTTTTGATTATATTACCATTTTGGATCTTACACAAAATTTGAGCTTTATTTGAGCTTTTGGGGAATTATATATTGTATTGAATGGTTTTAATATATTATGAAGTCTTTTGGAAATGCTGATAGTCTCTGTAAGATGACCATGAGCCGCCCCATTCCCAGCCATATTTTTCAACGAATATTTTATATATTTCCGTGTCGGGTCCAATATATGCGGCTTTGGCTGTTTCACCTGACCATGTTGATATATCTCTTGACCAATATTCCCGTGCGTTCTCATGCGCGCCTGTGCCGTCTGAACCGACATAAGGGTTGATTTGAGGATTAATATCAATAGCTCTGCCCAAAGCGTGTTTTGATAATCTGCCTGTTCCGTCCGTGGACTCACGGTAGTTGAAGGCGGAAGTATTATTGTTGTCAATAGACAAATAGTCGTCCGCATTATACTTATCAACAAGCTCCATACGCTCAATAGGGTATTTTATATCAAACAGCTCTGCAAATATGTCTAAAACCTCTTCTGCAAGCGCTTTGTTTACAACGAGATGTCCTTCTACAATGTTATATTCAAAATCGTAGTGAGGTATTGTTAAATATGAGAGATCATCGTATGTAATGGTAGCGCCTTCCGGCATTGAATATCCCGCCATCATCCGGCGTACATCATCTGGAATATCTGTCGCTGTACCTCTGCGCTGTATAGGCTCCGGGGTGGGTTCAGATGTTGGCAGCGAGGTTTCCTCAGGCTGAACAGCAGGTGTTGCAGTAACGCTTGAAGGCACTTCTGTACCTGCCGGCGGTGGAGCTTCACTTGTATTCCGTATATTTATAAAAACTATTGCAGCAATGAGCAAAAGAATTATTGCAACCGCAAATACTATTGCTATTTTTATTCTTTTTATTTTTCTTCTGTAGATTCTGTCTCTTCTTCTTTGTATAACTTCTTTTCTGTAATCCATATAAGCCTCCGTGTGTTTTACATATCAGTATGCCCCTATATATGTAATTGCAGTATCATTCCATTTCGCGCCGTAGTACAGGCTTTTGATAGTCAATCGGATAGATGTTGTTTCAATTACCTCGCCAAGCTCAAGGTCGATCAAATCCATAGTATCATCAAGTACAAAACTGCGGGATTCACCGTTACTAAAGGTAATTGTGCAATTTTTTACACGATTATTATTGCTCCATACGTTGGGATCTTTATGGTATCCGTTGAGTATCTGAATGCTGCTGACATATTGTATGTTATCAGAAGATATTTCTATCCATTCATCTATTCCGCCGTCGCTGCTTTTTTTCGGTACCCATTTTGTCTGAAGATCTTTTGATAAAACAGCATCAGCAGAATACTGACCGCCTTCGGTATCGGTGCCTCTTGTGCTTGAAGCAGCCACTTTATTAAAAACAGGTAACGGCAATTCGGTGGGCTTGGGGGAGGGCTCTTTAGTTGGAGAAGCATCCGAGAGAGATACTGTATTATATCTATCTGTGTGTACGGAGTCTGAATCACGGAATACCAAAAGATATACAGCGCATCCGGCTAATCCAATAATAACAACCAAAATGATAATAAGTATTATAATAAAAGTGTGATTTGAATTGTTATTATCGGTGTTATTATCAGGCTTCTTATAATCCTGCATATGATATGGCTCTGCATATGAAGTATTCGTATATCCGACGGAGCCTTGCTCAACGTTGTTATCCACAGGCGTGCCGCAATTACCGCAAAATTTATCTCCCTGTTGAATAATATTTCCGCATTTAACACAATTCATATAAAACCTCCTGAAGTAGTTTTACAATATTCACGATAAAATGTCAGCAATCCGATCAAAACAGACGGCGTAACTTACAGCTTGCAAAATAATGACTATTCTGAGAAGACTGTAAAACATATTTTTTGTTATTATAACATATTTTGATAAAAATCACAAGTAATTTATAAGAAAATGACAGCTTATTTCTCATCTTTTTAAGGTTTTCAGATACGCCTTAGTTTGGGGAGCAATGCGATTGCTCTCGACAGCCTTTTGGATCGTCTTGTTGTGGGTCCATGTATCAAGCCGGTTCTGTGTTAAATAAATAATTGCCGAGTCATACTGCTTTGCCAGCGCCGTTGCAAAGTACCACGCGATCATCAAATTGACGTAGTACTCATTGGAACGAACCAATGCAACAAGCGACATATAGCTCTCGTCAAAATTATCGTCAAGATAAAGCTGCATTAAAAGCCCTATAGCGTAACGCACAGTATATGTATGAGAGCTTTTGATCCATTCATAAATCTCCGGCAGCAATTTTTCGGTATTCTTTTTGAACACCTTGGGCGTAAACATATCGCAGGTTGCCCAGTTGTCTATATACGGCAGGAACCGTTTCGTTTCGGTAAGCGCCGTTTGGTAATCCTTTATCCGGGCAACAATAAAAGCGTGAAGATTATTTTCCTCATAATAGGTATGCGGCAGGTCACTGAGGAAATCCCGTATATCCTCCCGCTT
>JBJEIV010000140.1:0-3074 GCA_051877395.1 Candidatus Ornithomonoglobus sp. | reverse complement strand
AATTTCAAACACATGAATTTCAGCTTAAACAAAGTTGAAAAAAATCTGATAACAGAGTCGGTTCTGTTTTGATACAGCCTTACCGTTTCTGAATGGTTCTTTAATTGCACAGCATGCTGTAAACCGCGTCAAGCTCCGTGTCTGTTAGTCCGATCGTATTTGTCAGATATGCTCTTGCCGCGCTCTCTAAATCCGCGCTTTCCAATTCCTCGGCGGTCTGCACACCGGCAAAGCGGCACAGCCCGGGAACAATATTGCCGTCGGCAATATGCTGCCACTGTTCGGATTTATATTCTATGTTATAGAAATTCTCAAAGGAAAGCATATAATCATCAATGATTTCCTCGTAATCTGCGCCGCAGAGCGCCTCAATGAGAGCCATGACAAGACCTGTCTGGTCTCTGCCCTGCTGACAGTGGATCAATATGGGAGTTTCCGCTTCAGGTATTACGCGGAAAACGTTGGCAAGCTCTGTTTTAAACTGCTCACTGTTCAGCTGAAGTCCGATCTGGCAGTAATGAATATCAAGTGTTCCGTAATAGCTGCCGTTATAGCCGTCAAGCGCCTGTGCCGCCGTTTCGTCGGCATCGGTAAGATTTATTACGGTTTTTATTCCAACGGCCTCGCAAAGCTTATCCGCGTATTCATTTCTGCCGATAATCGGATTTATGGGTGATGATGAGCGGTACAGCGTGTCCGGCTTTATGCCGCCCGCGGTAACAGCGCGGAAGTTTGCGAATGCCTCGTCTGACGGATAATCCTGTCTGTCATAGGTATATATTGCGCTGCTGCGCAGTACAAGCTCTTGCTCGTAGCCGCCCTTTTCTGTCATTGTAAAGGTTATCACGCTGCCTGCTTCAACATTGTATTCCGATGCAAAGTCTCCCATATTGATGGCGGCGGAAATATGCTCATTGTCCACGCGCGAGAGTATTGCGGGGAAATCGTCGTCAACGTCTGTGTAATCGGTTACATACGGCGCGTTCACGGTTTTTCCGTTTATCGATATTGTTATTATATCGCCCGGCATAAAGCCCGACATCGCGAAATCCCTTATCTCGATATCGGTGGTAACATGTCCATGATGGTCGATTGAGAGCACGGTACCGCTTATCTGCGCTTCTGCCGGCTCATTGCTTACCTCTCTGTCGGAGCGTAAGTTCATATAGGCTTCTCTATAGAGATAGAGTATCTGAGCGGCTTCCGCTCTTGTAAGGGTATCAAGGGGATTTAAGGTTGTATCTGTTCTGCCGCTCATTACACCTAAGCCGGCAGTCCATTCGAACGCGGGAACGGCATATTCCGAAACAGAGAAAATATCATCATAGGACAGAATGTTTGTATTTTCTCCGATGCTCATATCACAGCCCTCCGCCTCGGCAAAGCGGTAAAGCATAGCCGCCGCCTGCTCGCGGTTTATAACGTCATCGGGGGAGAAGGTTTCCTCATCATAGCCTGTGATAATACCCTCGGCTGCTGCCCAGCGTACCGCCTCCGTATAATACGCGTCCGGAGCAACATCCTTAAAGGTCATCGCATAGTTCACCACAGGACAGCCCTCATATCTCCAGAGCATTGCCGCAAACATGGCTCTTGTTACGTTGGTATACGGCTCGAAGCTTCCGGCGCCGGTGCCGTTTATGACCCCAAGGTCTGCCATGTATTCGACCGCTTCACAGAACCAGTCAGCGCTGCTTACGTCAGTAAATTCTTCCGCAGAGGCGGGCAGAACGGTACCCGTGAGAAGCATAGACGCAGTCAGCGCGGCGCAAAGCCTTTTGTTTTTGCACATTGTATTTCCTCCTTGGTTTTGCTAATCATAATATTCCTGTTTTTTTATTATATCAGACTAAAGTCCATGTTTCAACTATAAAAATAAATTTTTTTGAAAAGATTTAATATTGACTTTTGTGAAAATCGATATTATAATAATAGTGTATGTTCGGTATTATTTATATAGCTTGCATTAAGTACCCTGTATTTTAATCGTACTTAATGCAAGCGGTTAAGACCTCTTTTGACTAAGTTTTCTTCATTGCATTGACTATAGAAAACTTAGTCAAAAGCATATAGCGTTATTATTGACATAAAGATATATTTATATAAAGTTGAAAGGAGAAACAATTTTTATGAAGGTTTTAATTATTAACGGAAGTCCGCATAAGAACGGATGTACATACACGGCGCTGTGCGAGGTAGCAAGGTCGCTGGGAGAAAACGGGGTTGATTCGGAGATAGTGTGGATCGGCAACGGCGCGGTTCACGGCTGTATAGCCTGCGGCGGCTGCGGAAAAACCGGCAGATGCGTATTTGATGACGGTGTAAACGAAATATCGGATAAGATGGCGGAGTGCGATGGTCTTATTGTAGGCTCGCCGGTATATTACGCGTCACCTAACGGCTCAGTTTACAGCCTGCTCGACAGACTGTTCGGAATATGCCCCTCACTTGCGCACAAGCCCGCGGCGGCTGTTGTTTCCGCAAGACGCGGCGGAACGACCGCGGCAATCGACGGACTGAACAAATACTTCACGATAAGACAGATGCCTGTCGTTTCTTCAACCTACTGGAATATGGTTCACGGCAGCAAGCCGGAGGATGTTCTTCAGGATAAGGAAGGACTTCAGAGCATGCGCAATCTCGGCAAAAACATGGCGTGGCTTATAAAGTGCATAGAGGCGGGCAAAAAGGCGGGTATAGATATCCCCGTTGCGGAAACCGCGGAAAAGACAAATTTCATAAGATGATATAACGAAAAAGGCGGTAACAAAACATTGCGTTTTGCTGCCGCCTCATTTTAATTTCCTGTTAATTTAAGTCCTGTTTGTCCTTTTCATCATTCTTGCTTTTATCAAGCTCGTCAAGAATCATCTGAGCCTTTTCAATGCCCTCCAGTACCCAGTCATTGAAGGTTGCCTCGGTACCGATATTGTAGTCAAATCTCATTTGTATCGCCTCCGATAGGTGTATATACTAAGTATATCACATCAGATCAGTAAATGCAAGAGCTTTACATAAATTTAAAAAATTGTTATCTGTGTTGTCAAGAGATATGAACCATTTCTCATAAAAAG
>JBJEIV010000139.1:0-3105 GCA_051877395.1 Candidatus Ornithomonoglobus sp. | reverse complement strand
TACGGCTCATAGCATACGGTACCGTTAAAAATCGTATTATCACATGCAAACAGCAATTTTAAATCATCAGGCTGCAATATTCTCTTTTGTGAAACCGCCGCGCTCTTAGGAATTTCTATATCTTCGGGGCGCAGCGTGGTCATATTTGAACGCCGGCAGAATTTCACAAACTGATTCAGACAGGCTCTGATATTTTGCAGCGTTTTTTTTGACAGATGCGATTGACTGTATGCTTTGTTAATAACGGTTTGCAGGTGCTGTTCATTTAATGCCAAGACCTTGACATTTCCAATATTGGGAATTATATAATTATTAATAAATCCTTCGTATGTGTGCCAATGCCCGAACGATGTCCTTTCTTTCAGATCCTCAAGATACAGATTGACTGCGTCCTTTACCTTAATGCTTTGGTTCTCAATATTGTCCTCCAGCCATGCGTCAGCTTTAGCGTTAGCTTCCCGCTGTCCTTTACGACCGGGAGTGGAGCTGTAAAAGACGCGCTTAACTCCGTCTTTTGTGACATAAATTCTCCAGCGTTTTTCTCGTTCACACCAGTTGGCGGTGTTTGTTCTTTTTTTCATAAAAAATACACTCCTTTTGAATTTTTGTATTGCAAAATAGAGTGCTTTATGATAAAATAAATCTTGTGTAGGGATCTATCTTATCATAAGGTAGCACTCTTATATAAATCTCCGGTTGTTGGTAGCTTCCGGGGATTTTTTTTATTTTTCTGATTCATCATCAGATTGTTTACGTTCAAGCTCAGACATAAATCCGGCTGTTATGATACCCGTCGGCAGCGCCACAATAGCAATTCCCATAAAGGAAGAAACCATGCTGACAATGCGTCCGATAACGCTGACCGGGTAAATATCACCGTAACCGACAGTTGTCAGAGTAACAACAGCCCAGTAAACAGCATAGAAGAAATTATCAAAGGTTTCCGGCTCTACCGAATACATTATTAAAGCGGACAGAAGCACATATCCGAAAGCAAGATAACATACGGCTTCAAGAGACCCTTTTTGCTCGCGCATTACATTCACAATGATGTTAAAGCTCTTGGAATACCGAAGAAATTTTAGGGTCCTGAATGCTTTTCCCAATCTCAACAGCCTGAAAAGCTTTAAGCCGGCATTAACCGGGAGCAGTACCGGAAGTATTGACAGTACATCAATAATCGCAAACGGCGAAAACGGATATTTTATAAATGACTTTATGCTATGCTTGCCGTATTTATAATCTGCCGTAATGAGGCGGAACATATAGTCAATTATAAATGCTGCGGCGGTTACTCTGTCGATTGCCGTGAAAAGGCGATTTGACGATTTGAAGAACAGCGGGATAATACTAACGCATATTAACACAATCATCACGCTGTCATATATCGTACTTGCTCTGTCGTCCGTATCGGATACATCAATTATTTCAAACAGTCTTTTTCTCATTTATAACATACGCCGCAAGGGGTTCTTCCCTGTGCTTCTGCTTCTTCAAGCGTGATTTCGTATTTGTTACCTCTGAGAGTTCTGCAATCTTGATGGTGATATTTTGTACCTGTTTCTCCGATCCAAACAGTAACACCTATAGTTTCAGGAGAAGCCTCTACCACAATGTGAGTTGGTGTCGGAGCTGTCGTTGGATTTGCAGTAGGAACAACCGTTGGTGCCGGAACTGCTGTTGGAGCCGCAGTAGGTGCCGGAGATGCTATCGGCGTTGGCATAGGAGTTGGAATTGGCGTTTTGATAGGCTGTTCTGTCGGTGATGTATTATCTATAACCGTAACCCAGTCATATGTATCTGTGATTACAACAGTTTGTGTTTCACCGTTCCAATCAACAAAAGCTCCGAAGCTCTCAGCGACAGCGCGCGCCGGAACAAGAGTTCTTTCATTTACAATCTGCGCCGGAACGTCAAGCATAACAGCCTCATCATTCTTATAAAGCATATTGCTCCCTATAGTCAGAGAAACTGTATCGGAGCTGCGGCTTGCTGTCACTGTCTGTGTTTCCTGATCCCATTCCACGGATGCGCCCATAGCTTCGAAAATGGCACGGAGGGGAACAAGCGTTCTTTCGTCCTGGATAATAGGCGGCTGGTCAAAGGCTACCGCCTCACCGTTCAACGTTACAGTAATGTCCTGTGCATTAATTGTTGATATACTCGAAACAAGAATTAATGCAGGTAACGATAATAATAATTTTTTCATAGAATGCCTTCTTTCGTGTATTAAGTGTAATATATTTTTAATTAAATCAGATGCAATATCACCATTGATTATTGTTGAATCCATTCAATATCGCCATTATCAAGATATACAAAATATTCAGCTAAAACAGTACCACCGCCTAAGATATTAGCATCATGTTCTTCTCCGTCAATGTATTCATGAACCGTTACGTCAAGAATATTACCAAAGCAAGATACAACCGATGTTGTTTTTAAGGCAAAATTAACGATAAAATGAATTTGTTTGTCATCAGTGAAATATCTATCATAATAGCTTGCGGCATATTCTTCAAATTGAATATTGGAAGCGATAGATGATATTTTCCAATGCCCTGTCTTATCGTTACGTACACTGGAGACAGAAAAGTGACTATTTAACGATGATATATCTTTATTACTTATACCAATCATTCCATCACGATGTGGTATTTCGACTATAGCTGATGTCGGAATCAGCGTTGGAACTGCTGTAGGCACTGGAGTTGGTGTTACCACTTCAGTTGGTATGGTAGTGTACGCTGCGCTGTCTGTAGGTATTACAGTAGAAACCGCATCATCGATAGAATTGCTTGAAGGTGTAATTACAACACTGACAACCAATACAACAAATGCAATAACAGATGGTATTAAATATATTTTATTCTTGCTTCGCAGTGCAGTTGCAATATTCATCACAAAAAACGGCAGTGATAACATAAATAAGAAAAGCCATAAACCACCAGACAGACATAACAGAGAAAATAAATAATAAATTGATGAAATTACCATTTTCCACTTGGCGCCTGTACGAAATCCGGGTACATAACCTAAAATACCCGTTTTCATTTCTCTTTTGTTCATAAAATGCCTTCTTTCATGTATTACGTATAATATATT
>JBJEIV010000138.1:0-15940 GCA_051877395.1 Candidatus Ornithomonoglobus sp. | reverse complement strand
ACTAAATTCTCCATGGAAACATTTTACACGAGAATTTACTTTGGCAATTAAGACTGCTACAATGAACGCCCGCAAAAATTGCGGGCGCCCTTGACATGGCTGAGTCTTTATGTTATATTAAAGTTAGGGCTGAAAGCAAACAAGTCTGCTTCCAGCCAATAAATCAAATTTCAGATTATACTACCATTTTGGAGTTTACACAAAATTGGGGACATTCCCATAGATTAATTAAAGAACAGCCCCCGCAGGTGGAATGCGGGGGCTGTCTTTTAAGGAATGTAAAGAAAGTAGGGGAATATTACTCCCTGTGACCGCCGGTTATTGAGAATGCTACCCATTCCGCAATATTGTTGGCATGGTCACCAATCTTTTCTAAGTACTTAGCAATCATTAAGATGTCGATCGAGTGATCATTGGCATCGGTTCTCTTTATTGCATCAATAAGCTTGTTCTTGATCTCAATAAAGAGGTTATCTACCTTTTCGTCCTCCTTGGCAACGGCATAAGCAAGGTCAAGGTCCTTTCTGATGAAGGCGTCGATGCTCTTGTTTACCATTGAAATGGTTTCAAGCGCCATTTCCCGGAGAAGCTCAGGCAGAGTGTCTGAAAGTATATTTTCAGAGGTAAGCGCAATTTCGCATATATCCGCTGCTTGTGTTCCTATTCTGCGCATATCCGTAATCATTTTTAATGCGGCGGAGATTGTTCTGAGGTCTCTTGCCACAGGCTGCTGCTGGAGGAGAAGCTTCAGGCAGAGCGCTTCGATCTCACGCTCTCTTGAATGAATATCTCCCGTTGCGTCAATTACTTCCTTTGCAAGCTCCATGTTATTCTTTGTAATCGCCGTAACAGCGCCGCTTATGGACTGCTCAATGGCTGCGCACATTTCCGTAAGCTTGAGGTTAAGCAGATTGAGCTGCTCATCAAATTTATTTCTCATTATACTTTTTAGCCCCTTTCTTCTGAAGTGCCCTTTCCAGGCTCTCCAACGGCTGTAGGTTAGTGATACAGCCATAAAATTAACCGAATCTTCCGGTAATATATTCTTCTGTGCGTTTATCAGACGGAATACTGAACAGCTTTTCGGTATCATCGTATTCTATAACCTCGCCGAGGAGGAAGAATGCGGTTCTGTCTGAAACTCTTGTTGCCTGCTGCATATTGTGTGTTACCATGATGATTGTGAATTTTTCCTTTAGCTCCGTTACAAGATCCTCTATCTTTGAGGTGGAGATAGGATCGAGCGCCGAGGTAGGCTCATCCATAAGCAGAACCTCCGGTTCAACCGCCATTGCTCTTGCAATGCATAGTCTCTGCTGCTGACCGCCGGACATTGCCAGCGCGCTCTTTTTGAGGTTATCCTTGACCTCGTCCCATATAGCCGCGCCGCGCAGTGAGTTTTCCACGATTTCGTCAAGCTTTGCCTTTGAACGGATGCCGTGTGTGCGCGGACCGTAGGCAATGTTGTCATATATGCTCATGGGGAACGGGTTAGGCTTCTGGAATACCATGCCCACGCGCTTGCGCAGAAGGTTTACGTCGATCTGTCCGTAGATGTCTGTGCCGTCAAGCCTTATATCGCCTGTTATTTTACAGCCCTCAATAAGGTCATTCATTCTGTTGAGCGACTTCAAAAAGGTCGATTTACCGCAGCCTGAGGGCCCGATAAAAGCGGTAATTTTATTTGCGGGAATATCCATGTTAATATCCTTTAAGGCATGGAAATTGCCGTAATAAAGATTCATGTCCTTAACCGTAAATTTAGGGACGTTATTTAATATAGCCATTTGTTTTATCCTTTCGCAATTATGATTTGGTAAGCTTCCGCGCAATAAATGAGGATAACGTATTGATTATCAGTACGAGAACAAGCAGCACGACTGCTGTCGCATATGCCTGATTTTCATAAAGTCCCTCACTTGACAGCGCGTACATGTGAAGCGCAAGTGTACGTCCCGAGGACATGAGGCTTGTAGGTATGTTTGCAACAGTACCCGCCGTGTACATCAGAGCCGCTGTTTCCCCTACAATTCTTCCTATTGCAAGGATGATACCGGAGGAGATACCCGGCATTGCGGCCGGAAGAACAATTTTAAATATTGTTCTGAGCTTGCCTGCGCCGAGTCCAAAGCTGGCTTCTCTAAAGGAGTCTGATACCGCAAGGAGAGCTTCCTCTGCCGTTCTCATAATAAGCGGCAGAACCATGATCGACATGGTGAGCGCGCCCGCGAGTATTGAATAGCCCCATTTAAGATAGGTTACGAAGAACAGCATACCGAACAGACCGTATATGATCGAAGGAATACCCGAAAGTGTTTCCGTTGTAAGTCTTATGACCTGAACGATCTTGGAATTGTTTTTTCCTGAGTATTCTACAAGATATATTGCCGTGAATAATCCGAGAGGGATTGCTATGATAAGAGAGATGACCGTCATTATTACCGTATTGATAATTGAAGGGAGCATAGACACGTTTTCCGTGTTATAATTCCATGCAAACAGTGACGGTCTGATGTGAGGAACACCCTTTATCAGTATGTAGCATATGATGAATATAAGCGCGGCAAAGGTGAAGGTCGCCGCAAGCATTACAAGCAGCATAGCTAGCATTGAGCCGGGTTTCTTAAAGTATGAGCGCATTTTATCCGAGGCAGTAACAGTGTTTATTCCTGTTATGCCGCTTGCGTCGGTCATACGGTTCTCTTTTGCTTCTGCCATCATTCATTCCCCTTTCTTCTTATAAGTATTGAGGTGATGTTTATGATGAGTATGAATACGAAGAGGACGACACCTGTTGCGATAAGCGCTTCTCTGTGCAGATCCGCAGCATAGCCCATCTCAATAACGATATTCGCCGTAAGTGTTCTTATTCCCTTTAATAATCCTGCCGGCATTCTTGCCTGGTTTCCGGCAACCATGATTACCGCCATGGTTTCACCGATCGCGCGACCTATTCCAAGAACAACGCCTGCCATTATACCTGACTTTGCGGCGGGGAGAATAACCCTAAAAATTGTTCTTTCATGTGTTGCGCCGAGCGCGAGAGAACCCTCATAGTAGCTCTGGGGAACACTTCTTATCGCCGATTCACTGACCCCGATTATGGTAGGGAGAATCATGATTCCGAGCAGGATCGAAGCCGCGAGAATGCTGTTTCCGGTGCCGCCGAAAATCGAACGGATTACCGGAACAATAACAACAAGTCCGAAGAAGCCGTATACGACTGACGGAATACCGGCAAGAAGCTCCGTTGCGGGCTTTAGTACCTTATAAATTCCTTTAGGACAGTATTTCGCCATAAATACCGATGTGAGAATACCTATCGGAACACCTATTATGATGGCCCCGGCAGTAACATAGATACTGCCGAGGATCATTGGGAATATACCGAACGAAGCAGGTACATTGGTAGGTGACCACTTTGTACCGAGAAGGAAGCTGAATATTCCTATCTTTCCGATTGCCGGAATGCCGTTTGCAAAAAGGAACAGGCATATAAGGAATACCGCAATGATTGACGCGATCGCCGCTATAAAGAAGACGATGCGCATTCCTTTTTCAAGTATATTTTTCATTATCAGTCTATTTCACTCCATGCTGTGATTGTGCCTGTGAATATATCCTTTACATTGTCTGACGTAAGATCATCTGTCGGGTTCTCGCTGTTTACGATAACTGCGATACCGTCAAGGCAGATCGAGATTCCTGTAAGAACTTCAGCTTCCGAAGCGTTAAGATCGCGTGATGCCATACCGATGTCGCATGTACCCTCGATCGTGCCGTTCATACCTGATGTTGAGTCATTTGTCTGTATCTCGATTTCGGCATTCGGATTTACTGCGATATATGCTTCCTTGAGCTTTTCCATAAGCGGTGAAACAGATGATGAACCTGCTACGACAACCTTGCCCGCCGGCTTTGCGCCTGCGTACGGCTCTGCGCTGTCGTCAATCGCGATATAGCCGTCTGAAGCGACCTCCTGACCCTCCGCGCTGAGAATGAAGTCAATGAAGTCCTGCGCAACCTCTGAAGCCTCGCCCTTTATTGCGATATTGAACGGTCTTGAAACCTTATAAGTACCGTTCTTTACATTATCCGCGGTAGCGTCTACACCGTCAATTTTAAGAGCCTTTACCTTGTCGTTGAGTGAACCGAGTGAAACGTAACCGATTGCATATTCATCGCCTGATACGTTTGTAAGCATTACATCTGTCTTGTTTGCGATGATTGCTTCATCAGTTGTTGTGTCTACCTTATTGCCCGCGTCATCCTTCTGCTCAATTCCGAAAAGCTCGATGAACGCGCCTCTTGTACCTGAGCCGTCCTCACGTGATACAACTGTGATTTCACGGCTTGCATCAAAGCCTGATGCTGATTCTTTTCCTGAGCCTGATGCTGTCTCATTGCCTGAGCCTGTGCTTCCGCAGCCTGATAAAGCTGCAATTGCTATAACTGCTGATAATGATAAAGCGATGTTTCTTGTTTTCATTTTGAATTCCTCTTTTCTTTCTATTCCGTTATTTGAATTTGTTATTTTAGCCGTTTTTGGTTGGCTACTGTAGTGTATTATACAATACGGTCTTTCAAAAAGTATTCAAGCCAATGTAAAAGTTCAGAAAATTTTGTAAAGCTTTAATATGTAATGTAATGAACAGGTAAAATATAAATATTTTTTAAATAGTCAGGAATGTTCTTGACATAAATATACAAAAACTATATAATAAAGAGAAAAGGAGCGGATTTAATTATGAAAAAAATAATTGGCATTTTAATAGCTGCGGCTTTAGCAGCGCCGGTACTCTCCGCGTGCAATGACAAGCCGGAAATAACCAATTTATCTGAGGATGACGCCGGTAATTATGTTTATGATGTGCAGATCGAGCTTAAAATTCCGGTATACGACCGTGGTATTAAGGACGAGGCTCCCGTTGACAATAATTATTGGACAAAATATATTCAGGCAAATTTCGGTGATAAGCACAATATAAAGGTGACCTTTGTTCCAGTTTCAAGAAATAACGATGAAGAGGAGTTCAACCGTCTTATTGCAGGTAAGAACGAGCCTGATATTATATTTTCTTATGATTATCCTACGGCGATGGAATATTATTCGGAGGGCGCCGTTCAGAAAATAGACGAGGATATGTTTAAGAAATATGCGCCCTGCTATTACAATTATACAAGTGACAATCTTGAATATGGACAGGTGGATGGAGAGCAGTATTTCTTTACGGCTACAAGACCTGATTTTGACAGCTATGTGACATTAATAAGAAGCGATTGGGTCAAAGAGTGCGGTCTTGATATGCCTGAGGAAGATGATGATTATTACAGTATGCTCAAGGCCTTTAAAGCCAATCAATGCGGCGGCATAGGAACTATTCCCGCAACATATACGCTTGGAAACGCGTATTATTCAAATTATAAATTCAGAGCTTATCCTATGGACGATAAGGAAAAAGCCATGTATTCAGACATATCTGTTGCATCTCTACCCTATGAGGCGACAAAAAAGCAGCTCGAACAGGATAACAAGTATTTTAATGAGGGTCTTATCAGCCCAAACTGGTATCTTGATACGGACGGCTCACAGGCGAGAAAGGATTTTGTGTCCGGAAAGGCGGGCATATACAGCTGTTATCTGCCCGATGACAGTCTGTTTAGCGAGCTTAAAGAAAATTGTCCTGACGCTGAGGTGGATGTGCTTCCTGTGTATAAGGAGCCTTATGCGGAAAGGAAATACTGGGGCTTCGGTATGCTGTCAGGCATAAGCGAGCAGTGCGAGCATCCAGAGGCTGTTATGATGTATCTCGAATGGCTGTGTCAGGAGGATAATCTGTTTGTTCTGCAGAATGGTGTAGAGGGGAAAACCTACATAATTAAGGACGGTTATCCGGTGCTTAACAGCGGATATGACGGTGAGGAAAGACTTATAAACGGAACCAATAAGGATTTATGGTGTCTTGTTACTGAAAGAGTGGACTACGGCTCAAAGGAGGCAAATAAAAGCTTTGAAAGGAATACATATGTCCCGGATGGTTATGAATATATAATTGATCAGATATATGAAAAGGAGGAGGCTTGCTCCTCTGTCCGGTATGAGGATACATTGTTTACAAGACCTGTGGAATCCATGACTATATACAAAGAAGAACTTGAAAAGAAATTCAAGGAATATAAGATTGATCTTATAACCTGTCAGCCGGAGCAGTTTGAAGCAAAATACAATGAATATTGTAAAAATTATCTTGAAGCGGGCTATCAGGCGGTGCTTGATGAAAAGGAAGAACTGTATAATTCGGGAGAATATATGAAGCATTAATCATGTATATAATTCCGACAAAATACAAATTTTTTAAAATAAATTACAAAAAAAATAAAAAAAACACTTGACAAAAGGCTGTTGTTCTGCTATAATAGCTATTGTTCGTTAAAGCGGATTGCAAAATTCGGACAGAACGTGTGGAGGAGTATCGAAGTGGTCATAACGGGCCGCACTCGAAATGCGGTAGTCCGAAAGGGCTCGTGGGTTCGAATCCCACCTCCTCCGCCATAACAACGGGATGTGGCTCAGTTTGGTAGAGCACCACGTTCGGGACGTGGGGGCCGCTGGTTCAAATCCAGTCATCCCGACCACATAAAAGCTATCGTAAAACGGTAGCTTTTTTTGTACGAATTTTCTGTAAATGCTTGAATTTTGTCAGTAAAAATGATATAATAATTAATATGTATATTATTTTTTTGATTATTGATTTTGGTGAAAGGATTCTTGGCTTGAAATGACGCGGAAAGTATGGAAATTCAGAAACGAAAAAGTGAAGCCTGATGCGGTGAAGCGCGCGGCAGAGGAAAAGCATGTACCCCGTATTATCGCCAATGTTCTGCTTAACCGCGGAATAGAGGTAAGCGCCTTTGATGAATTTATGTCCAAGTCAAAACAGGGCATTAAGAATCCTATGACTATGCTTGATATGGATAAGGCGGTCGAAAGAATTGTATCGGCGCTTGAGAAGAAAGAAAAGATCGCTGTATACGGTGATTATGATGTGGACGGAATAACCTCCACAGCTCTCCTTTATGAGTTTTTGAAATCTCTCGGAGCGGATGTCATTTACTATATACCCGACCGCAAGGATGAGGGCTACGGCATTAACATCATGGCGGTAAACAAGCTTATCAAGCAGGGAATGAAGCTTCTTATAACGGTAGACTGCGGAATCACCGCGATTGGTGAGGTGGAGTTTGCAAAGCTTCAGGGAATGGATGTTATAATCACCGACCATCATACATGCAAGGAAAGAATACCTACGGCGGCGGCTGCCGTTGTAAATCCGAAAAGACCGGAGGATGAATACGGCTTTGACGGACTGGCGGGAGTGGGCGTTGCGTTCAAGCTTGCGCTCGCAATAGCAATGAAGCTTGGTATAAAGACGGGGCAGGTATTTGACAGATATGCCGATATCGCGGCGATAGGCACGATTGCCGATGTCGTACCTCTTATAGATGAAAACAGAATTATTGTGGACAAGGGACTGAAGCTTTTGCAGGCTCCCAAGAGACCGGGGCTCAGAGAGCTTCTGGAGGTTGCCGGAATGGGCGGAAAGAAGGTTACGGCGTCGACCGTGGCATTTGCCCTTGCGCCGAGAATGAACGCCGCCGGACGTCTCGGAACTGCGGTAACCGCGGTGGAGCTGCTGCTCACAAGGGACGAGGCTAAGGCGAGAGAAATCGCGGCTGAGCTTGACAGGGAAAACAGGGAGAGACAGGAAACAGAGCATGATATAAACCGCGAGGCTCTTGAAATGATAGCTGCCGACCCGAATTTTGCAAAGAAAAAGGTCATAGTGCTTGCAAAAGAGGGCTGGCACAACGGCGTTATAGGAATTGTGGCATCGCGTATAATGGAGCAGTTCTATAAGCCGACAATACTTATTTCACTTACTGACGGTGTCGGCAAAGGCAGCGGCAGAAGCATATCCGGCTTCAATCTGTTTGACGCGCTTAATGACAGTGATGAGCTGCTTACAACCTTCGGCGGTCATGCTGTGGCCGCGGGACTGGGAATAAATGAAGCAAATCTTGAAAAATTCAGCGCAAGAATAAATAAATATGCCGATGAGGTAATGAAAGAGAGTGACATGGTCCCGGTGGTTAAGATAGACTGTATGCTCAGCGGCGGCAATCTGAGCGTGGCGACCGCAAATATTATTTCACAGCTTGAGCCGTACGGTATGGGGAATGAACGTCCCGTATTTGCGGTAAAGAATGCCGTCGTTACAGCGTTTTCAACCGTAGGAGCCGAAAATAAGCATCTGAGGATGCAGATAGAAAAGGATGGGGTAATAGTTAACTGCATAGGCTTCGGCTTTGGAGAATATGCGAGAATGCTTAGCATTGGTGATACCGTTCACCTTGCGTTTAAGCTTGATATAAACAGTTTTCAGGGAAAAGATACAGTGCAGCTTGTACTGAGCGATATAAAAAACTAATTTGAAGGTAACGGTTTATCCGCACGGAACGGAGGATTACTATGACAGAGCTTGAACATAACACTATACTTGAACCGGAGAAAATTCCACAGCGGAATATAAAGGATACCGATATGCTCGTTGATGAGATCATCGGTATGATAAAGGGTTATAATCCCAACGGAAATACCGATATGGTTTATGTTGCGTACCGTTTTGCCAAGTCCATGCACGAAGGACAGAAGCGTAAAAGCGGCGATCCGTATATAATACATCCTGTCGAGGTTGCGTATATTGCAGCTCAGCTTTCGCTCGACTGCACGGCGATTACCGCGTGTCTTCTTCATGATGTTGTTGAGGACACAGGCTGTACCTATGACGATGTTGCAACAATGTTCGGCACACCCGTAGCGGAGCTTGTTGACGGAGTTACAAAGCTGAAGCAGATCAAGGTAACCACCCGTGAGGAGCAGCAGATCGAGAATCTCCGTAAAATGTTTCTTGCGATGGCAAAGGACATCCGTGTCGTTATTATAAAGCTTATAGACAGGCTTCATAATATGCGTACAATGAACTTTATGCCGAGGGATAAGCAGCTTAGAATATCAAAGGAAACTCTTGATGTCTATGCGCCGCTTGCGCACAGGCTGGGTATTTCAAAGATAAAGATAGAGCTTGAGGATCTCGCTCTTAAATATCTTGACCCTGTTGCATATGAGGAGATAAGAGAAAGCATCAATCAGAAAAAGAGCGCCCGTGATAAGTATATTTCGGATATTATGGAAATCTTCCGCAAAAAGCTTGACGAAATGGGCATAAAGGGAATCGTAACCGGCAGAGCGAAGCATTTTTACAGCATATGGCGTAAGATGTATACGCAGAATAAGACAATAGAAAGCCTTTATGACCTGTTTGCGGTGCGCGTTATTGTGGATACAATACAGGACTGCTATGCGGTTCTGGGTATGGTGCATGAGATGTATACGCCTGTGCCTATGCGTTTTAAGGACTATATTGCAATGCCGAAGCCAAATATGTATCAGTCGCTGCATACAACGGTAATCGGACCGGACGGAACCCCGTTTGAAATTCAGATAAGAACATGGGAAATGCACAGTGTAGCTGAAAACGGTATTGCGGCGCATTGGAAATATAAAGAGGGCAAGAGCGGAGTTTCCGATATGGATTCAAAGCTCGAATGGGTGCGCACGCTACTTGATACACAGAAGAACATCATTGACCATGATGAATTCTTTAACACATTGAAATTTGACCTGTTTGCCGATGAGGTATTTGTGTTCACACCTAACGGCAGAGTAATTGCGCTTCCGGCAAACAGTACGGTAATAGACTTTGCTTTCGCAATCCATTCCGAGGTGGGCTATAAGATGAGCGGAGCAAAGGTAAACGGCAAGATAGTGCCGAACAGCTATGTCCTGGAAAACGGCGAGATAGTTGAAATCCTCACGAATAATCAGCATGGACCGAGCCGTGACTGGCTGCAGATATGCAAGACCTCACGGGCGAGAAACAAGATCAACCAGTGGTTCAAGAAGGAGCGCCGTGACGATAATATTATCGAGGGCAAGGAGCAGATAGAGAGGGAGCTGAGAAGGTTAGGCAATACTCATGCGCAGCTGTTCAGACCGGAATGGGTCGCTATTATACTAAGACGTTACGGATTTAATTCACTTGATGATTTGTATGCCGCGGTAGGCTACGGCGGAACAACAGCGACAAAGATCGTCATGAGACTGCGAGAGGAATGGCTCAAGGAGAACCGCGATAAGGAAAAGGTTGCACAGCTTCAGGCTGTGCTTGACAGAGACGCGGCAAATAAAGGCAGAGCGCCGGAGGAAAAGAAGAAAAAGCACAGCTCCTCAAACGGCATAATAGTAAAGGGCATAGACAATTGTCTTGTCCGCCTTGCGCGCTGCTGCAATCCTGTTGCCGGTGATGATATTATAGGCTTTATAACCAAGGGCAGGGGAGTAAGCGTTCACCGCGCGGACTGTGTAAATGTAAAGCCTGTAAATCTTTCCGATGAGGATAAGGCGAGACTGATAGAGGTTGAATGGGACAGCGAGCGCTCCTCCTCGTCATATATAGCCAATATCCGTATAAGCGGCAAGGACAGAGACGGTTTTCTGCTTGATGTTACAAATGTTCTGATAAATCTTAAAATTCCGTTCAAGTCCGCGAATGCGTATGTAACAAAGAGCGGAGAGGCGGTAATTCAGGTCGGTGTTGAAATTAAAAACACCTCCGATCTGGCGCTTCTGACAAAGAAATTCAAGCAGCTTCCGGGTGTTGATTCGGTAACGCGTTCAAAGCAATAAAGGAGTAAATTATCATAAAATGGAAAAACAGGAAATTAAGATAACGACCGAGTTTATAAAGCTTGATCAGCTTATAAAGTATGCCGGAATAGCATATTCAGGCTCTGAGGCGAAGGATATGGTTATAAACGGATGCGCCTCGGTCAACGGTGAGGAATGTCTTATGCGCGGCAAAAAGATACGCCCGGGTGATGTGGTTACTCTGGAATTTGAGGACGCGTCCTTTGAGCTTACGGTGGTATAATGTATATTAAAAAGCTTACGCTTAAAGGCTTCCGCAATTATGAAAATGCGGAGCTGGAGTTCTCGCCGCTTACGAATGTGATTTACGGCAATAACGCTCAGGGCAAGACGAATATTCTGGAAGCCGTTTATCTGTTTGCGCAGGGACGCAGCCACAGGGCAAAGACGGATAAGGAGCTTGTGCGGTTCGGAGATGAATTTGCAAGGCTTTCTATTGATTTTGCGGATGCGGAGCGCAGCTATAACGGACAGCTTCAGATCATGAAAAACGGCAGAAAGTCAATTTCCGTTAATCATGTGCATATAACAAAGCTGAGCCGGCTTATGAATTATCTGAATGTGGTAATGTTTTCGCCGGAGGATCTTAACCTTGTAAAGGGCAGTCCGAACGTGCGCAGACGGTTTATTGATAGCTCCGTGAGTCAGCTATACCCATCATATATGGCGTCGCTTATGGAATATAACAAGGCGCTGAATCAGAAAAACAGCCTTCTGAAAATGCTGAAAGCAAGGGGCAGAGTCTCAGATCCGACATTATCTGTCTGGAACGAGCAGCTTGCCGAAACGGGCGCAAGGATAATGAGCGCGCGGATTGAGTTTGTAAAGCGCATAAACGAGACAGCGCAGGACATACAGTCCGAAATATCAGGCGAAAGACTGAAAATATTGTATCATCCGAGCTTTAAGCTTGAAGAAATCGGCAAAAATACAATATATGATTATCTTGAACAGCGCAGCAGACGCGAGGTTGAAATGGGTTCATCACAGTATGGAATCCAGAGAGATGATCTTGAAATATTTGTGAATGACCGCGAGGCGAAGCTTTTCGGCTCCCAGGGTCAGCAGAGGACGGCGGCGCTGAGCATGAAAATCGCGCAGTCGGAATATATAAAGGAAATCAAGGGCGAGTACCCGGTGCTGCTTTTAGACGATATAATGAGCGAGCTTGATATAAACAGGCGCATGTATCTTTCGGAGCGCATAAGGGATAAGCAGGTGCTCATAACCTCAACGGATACCGACCTTACAGATAAGGCGACAGATACAAAGCTTTTCCATATAGACAACGGGGCGGTGATATAGATGTATCTCAGAATAAGCAACAGCTACGTTGTAAAGAAAACAGATATAATTGGAATATTTGATATGGACAATACAACCGTTTCCCGACAGGGAAGGGATTTTCTTCCACGGGCGGAGCGTGACGGCAGTATTGTGTATACGGCGGATGAGCTGCCGAAATCCTATGTGGTTACGGAGCATGACGGAAAAATGACCGTCTACCTTTCGTCACTCTCGTCCAAGGTACTTATAAACCGCGCAAAGTCGCCGGAAATATTAATATAAACAACAGAAAGGAATGTTAAAAGTTTGAATGAAAACCGCCCATCTTGCACGTCCGCACTCACTCGCATACACACGTATAGACTCGTTCGTGCGGGCGCACAATCTGAACGGTTTTGATTCAAACTTGGTTTTGTGAAAGGAGTTAATGATCATAAACATGGCTGAAAATACAACTGTTGAAACGAAATATGATGAAAATGACATACAGGTCCTCGAGGGGCTTGAGGCTGTAAGAAAGAGACCGGGTATGTATATCGGCTCGGTATCTATTACCGGTCTGCATCATCTTGTATATGAAATAGTGGATAACTCAATAGATGAGGCGCTTGCGGGCTACTGCGACTGTATAAAGGTTGATATAAACGCGGACGGAACAGTGACAGTAGAGGATAACGGACGAGGAATCCCTGTAGGTATTCATCCTACGGAGGGCATCCCTACAGTACAGGTCGTACTGACAATTCTCCACGCGGGAGGAAAGTTTGGTGGCGGCGGATACAAGGTGTCCGGCGGTCTGCACGGTGTTGGTTCGTCTGTAGTTAACGCGCTTTCGGAAAGACTGGAGGTCGAGGTTTCAAATGGCGAGCATGTATATTACCAGAGCTATGAGCGCGGCAAGCCGACCTGTGAATTGAAGCTTATAGGCGATACCGAAAAGACAGGCACAAAGATAACCTTCCTGCCGGATGCGGAGATATTTGAAACGCTTAATTTTGACTATGATGTGCTTTTAAAGCGTCTGAGGGAACAGGCATTCCTTAACAAGGGAGTGCGCATAATCTTTACCGATCACCGCGGTGAAGAGCTTAAATCAGAGGAGCTTTACGCGGAGGGCGGCATCAAGGAGTTTGTCGCATATCTTAACACGAACAAGGACCCGATCCATGACGACATCGTATACTTTGAAGCGAAGAAGGGCGACGACATGGAGGTAGAGGTCGCAATGCAGTATACAACCTCCTACAGCGAGGCTATCATGAGCTTTGCGAACAATATCCACACCGTTGACGGCGGCATGCACGAAACGGGCTTCAAGTCGGGTCTGACACGCGTTCTTAACGATTATGCAAGAAAGTATAATCTGCTGAAGGAAAAGGATGAAAATCTTTCGGGCGAGGATACCCGCGAGGGTCTTACGGCGATAATCAGCGTAAAGGTTGCCGAAGCGCAGTTTGAGGGACAGACAAAGACAAAGCTCGGAAACAGCGCCGCAAGAACATTGGTTGAAAACGCTCTGACAAGCAAGCTCAGCGCCTTTTTGGAGGAGAATCCGAAGGTTGCAAGAGCCATAATAGAAAAGACAATAAGCGCGTCGCGCGCGAGAGAGGCTGCAAGAAAAGCGCGCGAGGCATCGAGAAAGAACGCTAACGCAAACAATTCGTCACTTCTCGGCAAGCTTGCCCGCTGCACGGACGAGGGCGCGGACTATGCGGAGCTGTTCATCGTCGAGGGCGATTCGGCGGGCGGTTCGGCAAAGCAGGGACGCTACAGACGTTATCAGGCGGTTCTTCCGCTCTGGGGCAAGATGCTCAACGTTGAAAAGTCAAGAATAGATAAGGTATATTCAAACGAAAAGCTTCTTCCGGTCATTCAGGCGCTGGGCGCGGGAATAGGCGAGGAGTTCAATATAAAGAACCTTAAATACGGAAAAATCATCATCATGGCGGATGCCGATGTCGACGGAGCGCATATAAGAACGCTTCTTCTGACCTTCTTCTTCCGTTATATGAGACCTCTCATTGAGGAGGGGCATGTATATCTGGCGCAGCCGCCGCTCTTTAAGGTATACAAGGGCAAGAACAAGGACGTTGTCGAGAGGTTTGTGTTTGACGAGGACGCGAGGGACGCGGCAATCGCGGAGCTTGGCAAGGGCGCAAAGGTTCAGCGCTATAAGGGTCTTGGAGAGATGGACCCGGCAGAGCTGAAGGAGACAACAATGGATCCGGCAAAGCGCACGCTTTTAAGAGTTGACCTTGAGGACGCAATCGAGGCGGACAGAACCTTTACGATACTCATGGGTGAAAAGGTAGAGCCGAGACGTGACTTCATTGAGGCTAACGCGAAGTATGTAAGCAATCTGGATATATAAGAGAATAAAATCCCCCTTTGTTATTTATAATATGACAGAGGGGGATTTTTATGTTTAAGAATACGATATTATTTGCTTTAGGCGGTATTTTTTATCTTATTACAGAGCTGCTGTGGAGGGGCAGGTCGCACTGGAGTATGTTTATTCTGGGCGGTGTGTGCTTTGTTTTGATCGGCATAATAAACGAGAAAAGCCGGGGCAGGCTGCCGCTCCTGCTCCAGGGCGCGCTTGGCGCGGTGATTATCACGGCGCTCGAATTTGTGACAGGATATATTGTAAATATAAAGCTTAACATGAATGTGTGGAGCTATTATGACGCGCCGTTAAATATTATGGGACAGGTGTGTCTGCCGTATATGGTACTGTGGTTTTTTGTTTCAATCGGATGTGTCCTTGCCGATGATTATCTAAGATATTACCTGTTCGGTGAGGAAAAAAATTAGATATAGAATGATATAAATTATTGTTTAGGGGCATAATCTTGTCCCCCTCCGGGAGGGGGAACGCCGCGAAGCGGCAAGGGGGAGAACGCGGGACGCAAAATAACGGTTATCCGTTAATATCGTGCTAACCACGTTCCCTCAGTCTCGCTCCGCTCGACAGCTCCCGCTTCCGTTCGTGGAAATCACGAACGGACCAACGGCGGCTCTGCCACCGCTTGGAGTACCTCTGAGAGGGAGCCAAGACAGCAGAGCCGCTAAACAATAATTTATCACTAAACCGTAATACGAATAGTTACTATTCAGGTATCAATATCATTTAGTTAACAAATAGTGCCTTGAATTAGGAGTATATTTCATCTTAATTCAAGGAGGTACATTATTATGTTACACAAAAAAATAAAGCTATTTTCTTTTCGTATTGTCAGATTTTCATTATCAGCTTCTTCTTAATGAGTGCATAGTCACAAATTTGCCTGCTGATAAATTTTCCATGGAGCGCATTAAGAAAACATACTGCTCTAGATGGGGAATAGAATCTTCATTCCATAAGCTGAAATATACAATCGGGTTGAATAACTTTCATGCATATAAACCTGAATACATAAAGCAGGAAATATGGGCAAAAATGATTGCGTATAATATAACAGAAACATTAATCAATCATACTGTTATCTCTAAAAAAGACACATGGTGAATTTTACTGCGACAGATCATTTTCAAAAACCACGATATTTTATATATCGTGCGTCTTAAAAGCAATTTTATCAATTACTATAATACCATTTTTTTAGCAGATGTCAATCTGCTTGTTTGTCATACACAGAAAACCGCTAAGATTACAAAATCTATTGAAACCACCAACAATTTCTATGTTTTAGACGCATGCTTTAATATTTGTTTGTGAATACATTATTATCTATGTGTTAACTAAATGACATTGATAGCTGAATAGTAACAAAAAGGTGAATTGACAAAGTAAATTCTCGTTTGCCAGACTAAATTCTACATTTT
>JBJEIV010000137.1:0-3119 GCA_051877395.1 Candidatus Ornithomonoglobus sp. | reverse complement strand
CAGAGACTTTCTCTTTCAGAAGAGGATGAGAAGTTCAACGAGTGGTTTGAGGACAATAAGGATGCTGTAAAGACTGCGTATGAGCAGAAGCGGCTTGAGGATAAGCTTGATGAATACTGCGAGCAGTACGGAATTACTGTTGAGCGTGATGATGAAACGATCGCAAAGCTTACAGAGGATAACGCGGTCGTAATGCCGACACCGATTCCTACATCGACTGATGATTCATATTAATCTAATGTCGTAGTATAAACGGATTTAAGCATCGGTGACACCTATAAGACAATAATCAAATAGTTTTTTACTGCCACATAGCATTAAGCTATGTGGCAGCTGTGTTTCAGAAGTATTTTGACTCTTAAAAGCATGTACTTGCTCTTGCTTTATTATTATTTTTATATTATAATAAAGCAAGAGTATGAAAAATTATATAGAAACGGAGGATATGCCATGAAGCTTATATCATGGAATGTAAACGGATTGAGGGCCTGTGTGACAAAGGGCTTTCTTGATTATTTTAATGCTGTAGATGCGGATGTTTTCTGTGTTCAGGAAACAAAGCTGCAGGAGGGACAGATCAAGCTTGAGCTGCCGGGCTATCATCAGTATTGGTGCTGCGCTGAAAAGAAGGGGTATTCGGGAACCGCTATGTTTACAAAAATGGAACCGATATCGGTTTCATATGGGATAGGAATTGACGAGCACGACCATGAAGGGCGTGTTATAACCGCCGAGTTTAAGGATTTTTATGTGGTAACATGCTATACACCGAATTCAAAGCGTGAGCTGGAGCGTCTTGATTACCGTATGACCTGGGAGGACGATTTCAGAGCGTATCTTAAAGGGCTTGAAGCTAAGAAGCCTGTAATTATGTGCGGAGACCTAAATGTGGCGCACAAGGAAATTGACTTGAAAAATCCTAAGACAAACAGGAAAAATGCAGGCTTTACTGACGAGGAGCGCAATAAAATGACTGTTCTTCTTGATAACGGATTTATTGATACCTTTAGATACTTTTATCCGGATGTTACGGGCAGATATTCATGGTGGTCATATCAGTTTAAGGCGCGTGAAAAGAATGCCGGCTGGCGCATAGACTATTTTATTACATCAGAGGCTTTAAAGGACAGGCTTGTGAGCTCTGATATACATCATGATATTATGGGATCGGATCATTGTCCTGTGGAGCTTGTTATCAAATAGGGAGCAGATACATGAAAAAAGCTATATTAAAGGTCTGCTGTCTGATAAACATACTGGCAGCAGCTATGAGTATTACATACGGCAGTACTGCGGTACAGGCTGCTGATGATATATCGGTAACAATTGACGGAAAAGAGCTGTCGTTTGATGTTGAACCTCAGATAACAGACGGTCGGACAATGGTACCTATGCGCGCCATATTTGAAGCGCTTGGCGCCGATGTATACTGGGACAGCATATCCAATACAGCGACCGGTATTAAGGGAAGCACGGTTGTAATCATTGGCATAGGCAGCAATAAGCTTTATAAAAATGATGCCACAGTCGAGCTTGATGTTCCGGCGGCATTGGTGGATGGACGGACACTTGTTCCGGTGAGGGCAGTATCCGAGGCATTTGATTGTACCGTAAGCTGGAGCGACAGCACAAGGACAGTCAGCATTACGACAGCGATACCCGATTATAAAAATGAAATACCGCCATATTCCGGTGAACCATATATAGTTATCAACGGAAATAAAGCATATTTTGACCCGTCGGAGCTTATAACGGAGCCGTTTGAGAATTACAGCGAGCTTGACGAGCTGGGACGCTGCGGCGCGGCATACGCCAATATATGCAAAGATCTGATGCCGACAGAGGAGCGAGGCTCAATAGGTTCGGTGAAGCCAACGGGCTGGCATACGGTGAAGTATGATTTTGTGGAAGGAAAGTATCTGTACAACAGATGCCATCTTATAGGCTTTCAGCTTGCCGGGGAGAATGCAAATAAGAAAAATCTGATAACAGGGACAAGGTATCTGAATGTGTCAGGTATGCTGCCGTTTGAAAATCTGGTTGCGGACTATGTTAAGGAAACGGATAACCATGTTCTTTACAGAGTTACTCCGATTTTTGAAGGAGATAACCTCATCGCGGACGGTGTTCTTATGGAGGCGGAGTCGGTTGAGGATAACGGCGAAGGCGTGAGCTTCAACGTGTTCTGCTATAATGTGCAGCCGGGAGTAGTGATAGATTATGTGACCGGAGAAAGCTATGCTGAAAACGGAACATTACCATAATACAGGAGTTGATTACACTTATGAAAAAAATTAAGATTGCAGCGACGGCGTTTGCGCTATCATTTTCAGCTTTGCTGACCGGATGTTCGATTGAGGATGTCTTATATACCATTGATTATATGCTTGAGAATACCCGATCGGCTGAGAATACGCAGTTGGTTGGAATTGACGCGCAGTATAACGAGCTTACCGCGGATTCGTTTCCGGATTATTACGGTGACGGGTACATAGTGATAAATGATAACGCTCCGTTTTTTGATAAAAGCGAGCTTGTAACGGAGCCGTTTGAGATATACAGCGAGCTTGACAGTCTCGGACGCTGCGGCGCGGCATTTGCAAATATATGTATTGACATAATGCCGACAGAGAAACGCGGTGATATAAGCTCGGTCAAGCCCTCGGGCTGGCACTCTGTTGAATATGACTTTGTGCCGGGGAAAAATCTCTACAACCGAAGCCACCTTATAGGCTATCAGCTTGCGGGCGAGAATGCGAACGAGAAAAATCTCATAACGGGAACCCGGTATATGAATGCGACGCTGATGTTGGAATTTGAAAATATGGTCGCAGATTATGTCGAGGAAACGGAAAATCACGTTCTCTACAGGGTGACGCCGTATTTTGAGGGCGATAATCTTGTTGCAAAGGGTGTTCTTATGGAGGCGGAATCAGTCGAGGATGACGGAGACGGTATTCTTTTTAACGTGTTCTGCTATAATGTGCAGGACGGCGTTATAATTGATTATGCGACAGGAGAGAGTTGGGCTGAATGATACTTATAGCGTGTGTTGACAACAAAAACGGAATGCTGTTTAATAAGCGCCGCCAGAGCCGTGACCGCGTACTGATCGAGCG
>JBJEIV010000136.1:0-3141 GCA_051877395.1 Candidatus Ornithomonoglobus sp. | reverse complement strand
GTTAATTTTGGGAGATAGGCTCCCTTATCAACCTAAATATATTATACAAGGAGAAGGCATAATGGAGCTTAAATTCAGAAAAAATGAGCTGACGGGCGAGGTTATGTACTCCGGTGTCCATAAATCAGGACTTGGAATATACATTATTCCTAAGAAGGGCTACAGCGGCACCTACGCTATATTCGGCACACGCTACGGCTCGGTTGACTCGGACTTTGTCGTTCCGGGCGAAACGGAGGTCACTCATGTTCCAGACGGTATCGCGCACTATCTTGAGCACAAGATGTTCGACCAGCCGGACGGCAGCAACGTTTTTGAGAAATTCTCAAAATACGGCGGCAATGCCAACGCCTTTACATCGTTTAACATGACTGCATACCTGTTCTCGGCAACCTCGAATTTTGAGGAAAACCTTGCGACGCTTCTCGACTACGTTCAGAGTCCTTATTATACCGAGGAGACTGTGCGGAAGGAGCAGGGAATTATCGGGCAGGAGATAAGAATGTATGACGATAACCCCGGCTGGAAGCTGTTCTTTAATTTCGTAAACTGCCTTTATCAAAAGCATCCGGTAAAGAAGGAGATCGCCGGAACGGTCGAGAGCATAAGCCATATAACCGCCGATTATCTCTATAAATGCTACAACACCTTCTATAATCTTTCGAATATGTCGCTCGTTATCGCGGGCAATGTTGATGTTGACAGAGCCGTTAAGGTGATAGAGGCGGGCATAAAGAATAACGAGCCGTTTACGGAGCCTATTAAAAAGCTTTACCCGGAGGAGCCGAAGGCGATTGCATCATCATATGCAGAGCGCAGTATGGCGGTATCGGCGCCGATGTTCATGCTCGGCTGGAAGGATAACGATGTGAACAAGACCGGCGCGGAGCTTTTAAAGAAAAATATAGAGCTCACAATTCTTCTCAGAATGCTTTTCGGCAAGAGCTCGGCGATTTATAAAAAGCTCTATGACGAGGGGCTTATAAACAGCACCTTCTCAACCGACTACACGATGCAGCCCGATTACGGCTTTACGTCGATTGACGGAGAGAGCAGGGACCCGAAAAAGGTGTTTGAGGTGATCATGGACGAGATCGAAAAAATCCGTGAAAACGGTCTTTGCGAGGAGGACTTCAGCCGCACAAAGAAGGTCATGTGGGGCAGCTATATCCGTTCGCATAACGATATTGAGGACTATGCCGGACTTTATATGCAGCTGTTGTTTACGGGCATTGACTACTTTGATTACTATGATGCTTACAAGACGGTTACATTTGAGGATATAAAGGCGCGCTTTAATGAGCATTTTAAAAGGGAGTACGCCGCGCTGTCGGTTGTAAATCCCGTCTGATTTGAAGACTATCCCTCTGTGAAATAATTCACAGGGGGTATTTTTGTCGTAAAAATGTCAATTTATTATTTTTGTCCAAAAAACTCTTGAAAATTCATGGGTTATATGGTAATATATAATTATATAAATTTGAATTTATGAGGAGGAACATATTATGAATAACATTCCAAAGGTTAAAGTGGGTATTGTTGCGGTAAGCCGTGACTGTTTCCCTGAAAGTCTTTCAGTAAACAGAAGAAAGGCGCTTGTTGAGGCTTATGCCGATAAGTATGATGCGGCAGACATCTATGAATGTCCGGTTTGTATCGTTGAAAGTGAAATACATATGAAGCAGGCTTTAGCCGATATAAAGGCGGCAGGCTGCAACGCGCTCTGCGTATATCTCGGAAACTTCGGTCCTGAGATTTCGGAAACAATGCTCGCTCAGCAGTTTGACGGACCAAAGATGTTCGTTGCGGCGGCTGAAGAGAACATCGGCGTATTGTCAGATGACCGCGGCGATGCTTACTGCGGTATGCTCAATGCAAGCTATAATTTAAAGCTCCGCGGAGTTAAGGCATATATTCCCGAATATCCTGTCGGCACCGCTGAGGAATGCGCTGACATGATAAACGGCTTCCTGCCGATCGCGCGCGCGGTTATCGGTCTTTCAGACCTCAAGATATTCTCATTCGGTCCGCGTCCTCTCAACTTCCTTGCCTGCAACGCTCCGATTTATCAGCTTTATCAGCTCGGCGTTGAGATAGAGGAGAACTCGGAGCTTGACCTCTTCGAGAGCTTTAACAAGCATGAGGGCGATGCGAGAATCCCGGAGGTAGTAGCCGACATGGAGAAGGAGCTTGGCGCGGGCAACAAGAAGCCTGAGATACTTGCAAAGCTCGCTCAGTATGAGCTTACTCTTACAGACTGGATCGAAGACCACAAGGGCTCAAAGAAGTATTTCGCGATCGCGGGCAAGTGCTGGCCGGCATTCCAGACACAGTTCGGCTTTGTTCCGTGCTATGTAAACTCACGTCTTACAGGCCGCGGCATTCCGGTTTCCTGCGAGGTTGATATTTATGGCGCTCTTTCGGAGTTCATCGGTACATGCGTATCAGAGGACGCTGTTACGCTTCTCGATATCAATAACTCCGTTCCTAAGGAGATGTATGACGCTGATATCGCAGGCAAGTTTGATTATACGCATAAGGATACCTTTATGGGCTTCCACTGCGGAAACACATGCTCAACAAAGCTTGCGGCATGCTCAATGAAGTATCAGAAGATCATGGCTCGTTCACTCCCGATCGAGGTTACAAACGGTACTCTCGAGGGCGACATCGCGCCGGGCGATATCACATTCTTCAGACTTCAGTCGACCGCTGACGCAAAGCTCCGCGGCTATATCGCAAACGGCGAGGTTCTTCCGGTGGCAACACGCTCCTTCGGTTCAATCGGCGTATTCGCTATTCCAGAGATGGGACGCTTCTATCGTCACGTTCTCATTGAGAAGAACTATCCGCATCACGGCGCTGTTGCCTTCGGTCACCACGCAAAGGCGCTCTATGAGGTATTCAAGTATGTAGGCGTTCCTGTTGATGAAATCGGCTATAACCAGCCGAAGGGTGTACGTTATCCGACAGAGAATCCGTGGGGTTAATCGCAAAGACGCTTCACAGTTTTGCTTAGATAGAGATAACAGATAAAAATGAAGAGATAACAGATATTATTGGCATAAGCGTATAGTATCTGTTATCTATATAGCTTGCATTAAGTACCCTGTATTTTAATCGTACTTAATGCAAGCGGTT
>JBJEIV010000135.1:0-16151 GCA_051877395.1 Candidatus Ornithomonoglobus sp. | reverse complement strand
CCGGCGCAGGGGTGCCGTCCTGCACGGTATTTCCCGATACCGATAAAGATACCGGATATTCCGCCATGCAGTCGGTGAGTGTCAGCGGGTAGCCTAAGGCGGTGCGGAGGTAGCCGTGGAAGCTTCCCCCGCGCATCAGGTTCCATATTTTACGATGTATGGTGCTCATATGCTCACACCCCTTGCTACAGCGTTTATTTCCGCTCCGTCAAACCAGATGCCTATGTTGTATCTGCGTGACGGCAATGGTGTAAATACGCCGTCTATTACGTCGTCACCCTTCCATCTAATGTTATCGGGATAGATTATCTCCGTTGCTGTTTCGCCCGATGTAAACACGATATATGCCGCGTAATCGTCCGGCATATCCTCCGGCAGTGCGACCGTCAGAGATACCATATCGGCGCTGAAACGGTATTCTGTGTTATTCTCAAGCGTGATTGACGCGGTTGTTTCGGCGCTGTAGATATAGGTTGCTTCTATGGCTTTAATTCGATTACCTAATTCCACGACTTTTTTATGTTCATTTGAATCAAATGCCATTACCGACACCTCACGATCATTATCTTGCCTGTGCCGTTAGATCTAATATACAGCGTGTTCGTTACTGCAAGATTATTGTAGTTAAAACCTGACGGCAGCTCCAGATAATCCGCCGCGGTACCATCTTCAGAAAATTCGCCGTTTGTGCTGATTAATATGCTGCTGTCTGTATTGTTAGAAATATCAACGCGCCATGCCGAACTATATTCAATTTCATATATTTCACCGGCCGCCGCATTTATTGTTTTCATATGTGTTCCTTTTATTGTTGTCATGCTTTGATTCCCTCCATTTCCTTATGTTGTTATGATGTTGCTTTCCGATGTTACAAACTCTATATACCCTGCTAAGATATTATATCCCGTTGGTACTCCAGACAGGTCGATCGTGCAATAATCACCTACATTAACTGGAACGCTGTCCTCAAAGCCATTGCTGGCGGAACAGCAGCGGATCGAGCAATTCAACAATCTGCTGATCTCATCTCTTATCACAACATTTAAGTCCGCGGCTGTAAGCTGATAATAACCGTTTGTAAAATCATCGGCAGTCAGTGTTATGCTTATAGCTTTTCTCCATATCGGTTTGCCGTCAATCCATGTGCCGACCCTTTGCGGTATTGTGCTGTAGGTTATAAACCTGCTGAATTGAGCCGGTGTTATGGGCTTGTACTGCTGTGTTCCTGCAAATACTTCCGCCTCGTCTGCTCCTGTTATGTACAACTGTCCCACACCGTCAATCGCAAGACCGCCATTAGCCTTCACAAGAACCAACATACTTCCGTCATTGAGTATCGACAATCCGCTTTTGTTGGTCAGCACTCCGTTTACCGATTTTCCATACAGTTTAACACCACCAAGGGTATCAAGGCTTGCTATGGGTAACTCACTGAGCCCGGTCGCTAATAATCCTTTTACCGTCACCTTAACAGAATCCGCCGGATTCACTGATACTTTGTACAGCACTGTCAATTACACCTCCTATCTTTTTTTCGACCAATAGCAGCATTTCTGCCGGAATAATCGTATTTTCCTCCGAAAAGACTATTTGCAGCTGAGCAATATATTTCCCGCTCCAACTCTCGGTTTCAGAGCTTGTTATTTCTGCGGTAACTAAATTATATACTCCGCTTGACCCTTCCGCCGCTGTCAGTTCTTTCTTTAGAAACATGTTTTTTCTGCTTTCATCGCCTACAGTAAAAACTATCGTTGCGCTTGAAACATTAAATGCATCTCCGTCATCATTGTAAAACTCAAAATCCAGATTCTGGCGGCTTCCTGCTATGAAATGCAGGTCCGGCAGTCTTTCAACATTTTCAATCAATTTATAACACTCCTATCATTACATTAACGCATATACTTGCACTATTGCGCTTTCATCATATTCGCTCGCGCTTCCGGTATATTTACTGTCATTCGTAGCGCTGCCCCTGGATACGGTTGCTGTATATCCGTCACCATTATCAATTATTGTCATTGACACTGCATATGCCTCAACATAGGGTAAATTGGCAATCATATCAGAATATCCGCCATAAGCGTAAGAACCTGTTATTATATCAGAATCCAAGCCTCTGAACCCCAGAATCCAGCCGTCAGATAATGTCGTTTTGATTGCAAACAAACTGAAGGTTCTTATATCAGCATTACGTTCTAAATTTCCTGTTTGTAAAATTTCTACGGGCATAATACCTTCGCGAGCATATATTTTGTACCCAAAATCCGCAGCATTCTCAATTTCCGCCGCTTTACCGAAAGCAATACCTTTTCCGCCCCGCAGAAATTCCATTGATATATGGGAAACCGTCAATATGTCATTATAATAGGATACTCCGAATTTATCCGTCAGCCGGTATTGAATATCATATGAGGTTGATATATCAAAAATCGTTGTTGACTTTGAAGGTGTTCCGTTTGTAAACGAGGTGTCAAGCTTGGTATATTCCGTATCTGTCGTTTTCTTATAATATATAGTCTGAGTGCAGGTGTTCAGTCCGTCAAATGAATCAAACTCGAACAGTACGGTTGAAAGCATATAGGAGCCTTCATTTTTTATAGTGCTGTCACTGTCGCAGCGCTGAGACAATACGGAGAGGAACCGGGGCGGACTATAAGCCGTAATATTGATTGATACAGTTTTAACCTCCGACTTTTTTCCGCGCGAATCAACAACATATGCGCTGAAGGTCCGTGTTCCGGAATAGTTAATTGTGTCCGTATCGAGCGTGGCTTCCGCTCCGCTGTACCCGCACCCTTTAATTGAATATGCCGCTATATCCGCGCCCCAGTTTGAAACGGCTCCGATAATTTCAAGGTGTGCGCGAGATGCGTGCTGTATCCAGCCGAAGGAAAGTGAAAACGAGCCTTGAAGCTGTTCGATCGTCAATTCGTCAAACTCCGGCACCGCGTCTTCAGGAACATATGCGTTCCAGTATGTTTGAACCTCGCCGAGCTTCATCCCGTGGCTGTCAAAGGTTCTTAGCGTTATAAGCCCAACGCTTTCGTTTGCCGCCGGGATTGCCGAAAGCCACTCAACCGGAATAACGTATGAAACAGAATCCTTCGCATTGCATATCGTTTCAGAATAATTCCCCAACGAAATAATTAAATCGTGCCTGCATGTATCATCAAAGGGAGCTATAACAATATTTAAAGCATTTTCTCCGTTCACCTCAACATCACGGTCAATTGATTCAAATTCCGAAGCTTGCGGAATGTTTTCAAGCGCTACATATCTGCATATATATTCCTCTTCGATATCCTCCGTTGTTCCCCCGCGGTTAATAGTTACATTTGTTACCGTCGCGCACATTCTGACGGTCTTTTTTCCGTCTGAATTGTGTTGTATGACAAATGTGTCCTCATAAAGTGTTCTTTCCCGAACTCCGTCCTCTGTTAGTGAAGCGTCAGGATTTCCGCTCCATTCTATGCCCTCAATATCCATTGTGAAGGAGCAGCCGCAGGAACCGTCAATAAAACAGGACGCGTTTCCGCTGCTTATTCCCGAAATTTTGTTGTTGGTTACATACAGCCTCACTCGAACAGTTGATTTGTTATACACCTTATCAATTTCAAGTGTTTCCCATTCCAGACAAAAGGATGAGCCATACAATAATACGGTTCCGTATGTTGTCACTATACATCCCTCCATTTAAATGTCAGATTCCCGTCCGCTTTTGCAATAAAATCATATTTTCCCGTAACGTCATTTCCGAGAGTAAAAATCTTTTCCGCTTCCGCCTGGACTATGTGCAGCTTCGTGCCGGAGATATACGCAATTTTCTGGGAATATTCATAAAATGCAAGCTCTTCATTTGAAAGCTGTGTTGAAAATGCGTTCCCAACCTTGCCTATTTCTATAAGCGCATCCCGGAACCGGATATACGATTCTATCAGTCCTGAATTTTCATAAATATCACCACGCACAGACTGAAGCTGTGAAGAGAAATTCATCGTGATTTCTCTTGAGTTTTGTGTGATAGATGTTGTGAAATCCTGCTGAATTTTTTCAAGCGTGGTTTCGATAGATGTTTGCTCCGAAACGGTCGTAGAAATCTGATTCACCTGTTGTTCAATGGAGCTTTGGAACTTGCTGATTTGTGATTTTATAGCAAAGGTTTCCTCCTTCGTTTCGGACTGCACCTGTTTTACCAGCTCAACAGCGTTGGAAATCTGCTTATTTACGCTGTCGGTGAGTGTTGCCAGTGTATATCCCAAAGTCATCGTAAAGGCGGATGCGTCGTTATAATCAATGTGCATTTTCTCAATTTTCATATAACGATCCAGCCCGTGAGGCTTTGAAACAACCCTTACACTGTCACCGAGTCGGAATTTCTCAATTTCGGAATCCAGTAAATGAAGGTCAATTGCTGTCAGCTTAACCTGTACATTCATCATCTTCTGTTCTTCGAGGTATTCTCTGCCGGCTTTAAGCAGATAATCGGCTGTCGTAACATTATCGAACGTTACAACACCTACTATTCGCCCGCGGACAGCGATAGCATCTTCATCTTCAATATAATCCTTGCCGTAATATCCATCACCCACGACAGCGCCTTCTATTGTCAGGCGTTCCTCCGTTTCGTTGCCGTCCGCATCAGTAATCTTACAGCCAAGCGGAATTAATACGGTAATAAGATTTGTTCCGTCCGTGGTTTTGTTAAGGTCAAGAATATTCTTTCCAAGCTCAATCGTCTGTGTGGATATGCCTCCGTAATCGGTTACATAATCAATATATCTCTTTTCGTCTGCATGGCGCGTTCTTACATATCCGCCCAAACGGTCAATAAGCTTGTCATTGATATAGCTCCATGTATCTTCGTATGAAGCATATCTGTAAAGGCTGTCGTTCGGATCGGTTACGTTCACGGTACCCACCGTAAATTGCTTTGCTTCATCCACATCCGCATTATGCTTGTCGATAATCATCCGAAAGAAATCAGAAACAGAAATATTATGATATTCTCCGTACCGCTGACAGCTGTCATTTAACAGCCCCAGCTCACCCTCGCAGGTTACGGTTTTTATCTTGTTTATATCCGCCGGAGCTGTGAGAACTCTGAAGCTGTGTAAGAACTCTCCGTCCTGCTCTATTATGATTTCGGTTGCCTTTTCAATAATTTTGTCATAGCCCGGATGCTCCAGAGTTATGCTGAAGGACAAGGAACCTGTCTTATTTCTTTCCGTGTCGGAGCTGCAGTCCTGAAGAATATAGTCCGATGTTCTCAAATCATGCAGAAGAAATTCTTCTCCGTCATAATTCCTGCCGTATATGACATACATGCTACAGCACCGCCTCTCTGAATACTATGCGGACAACTCCCTGCGCATCTCCGGTTATTGTCAGCTTTATACCTGATGATGATACAGGGTATTCGGCAAGTATATATGCCGAACCGCCCGAATAACCGCTCTGCGTTACGGTTCCGTCCGTTATAGCGACATTTACACCCTCGGAAACATACATAACGGGTACAGCCTTCCGCCGTCCGTGGTTTGAAATACGCTTTGTAAGAGGCGTTGTTGAAACCTCGAATGTCGTTATATTTTCATGCTTTGCATATTTCCACGGCTCACAGGTGCAGGTGAGGGTAATAGTTCCGACATTACCGTTTGATGTATAATCCGAAACGGCAATTCTGCCGTAAAACCACCATGTATCATCCGGAACACAAAAGTAAAATTTTCGCCCGTGAAGCGCATTTGTGATTTTGTCAAGCTGTCTTTTCCAGTGTCTGCCCGTCGCAATCAAGGTAATAGTTCCGCTGCGGTCATCAAACCGCGGTTCTCCGTCTGTAAGAGCTGTTGACAAATCGATCGTTCCGTCAGCTCCTGGCAGATCGACCGTCTGCGTTTTAATTTCGGGAGCTGGAAAGGAGAACGCATTCAGAATACAATCAAAATCCTCAAAGGTTCTATAGTGCTCTTTTACTGCCGCTTCATCAAGGCTGTCAACAAACTGAACCTCGCGCATATTCATCACATTCCCCTCGCCTTCTGTCTTGAAATATTCGATAGTTCACTGTCAATATACTTTATAATCGATCCGACAAGCTTTTTGCCGTCAAGATACATCCTGATGTCCCCTAAGTCGTTCAGCTTATCAAGAATTTTATTCAACATTTCCAAATAGTTTTCCGCGGGCGCTGATGTTCCGCCCGCCGCTGCTGCCGTTACAGCCACCTCCGGCGCGCTTGCGATAATGTCATCAAACAGCTTTTTAAGCGGTGTCAACGCGCTCTGCGCATTGTCTGTAATACCTTCTCCCACGCCTGCCGGAATCCATTTTCCGACCTCGTTTGCAAATACTTTTGAGGGCGAATGTATTCCAAGCGCATCCTTTACTGAATCTACTATATTCTCAAAAAATCTTTCAATATTTTTTCGGAAACTGTTTTCCATAGATTGAATACCATTCCATATTCCAGAAACGATATTTTTTCCTATGTTGTTCATGATTTTCGGGAATCCCACGGCAGCTAAGATTATACTTTCTTTAAGCCCCTCTATAGCTTTTTTTCCTTTCGTTTGTATTTCAACAGTCCATTTGTCAATTTGGGTGCTCACATCGTTGAGAATAGTTGTAAATATCTTCGGAAGCTCTGCGATCTTATCTTCAATACTTTTAACAAAAATTTCAGCTGTTTCTTTTGCCTTGTTGGTTGTATCATCAGCCCATGTAATTATTGTCGATAAAATATTGTCTGTTGTATCCTCCGATTCACTCTTTAATGGATCAGTTATTTCACTGACAGATTCCTTTACCTCCGTACTCATTCCCGAAACTGTTTCGGAAATTTCCATGCAGAATGATGTTATTTTTTTAAGTATTGCTGCCGCAGATTTATTTGTTGTAGCAAGTGTACCAAGTGATGAGTTTTTAACCTCTTTCTGAATCTCATTCGTAATTTCGCTTATTGTTTCTGCTAGTGAACCATTTGCAACAGCCGTGTTTACATCATCACACAGCGAAACCACTTTTCTTAAAACATTCATTGCCGTTTCATCAGTCTGCGCTAAGGTGCCCAAAGATGAAAAACTTAATTCCTGCTTAATAGAGGTTGTTAATCTCTTGATTTTGCTTATGGTTTTATCTGCAAAAGATGAAATTGTTCCGTTCAGTTTTGACACTATAACAGTGCCTTCACCTGTTATTACCGTTCCAAGTTTTGAAACACCGTCAGAAATAATATAGCTTGCTTCTTTGGTATTGTTTCGTACGTTATTAATAATAGCACTGCCTTCACCTGAAATTACAGTCGTAAGACGTTTTGCATTGTTAATTATAGCACTACCTTCACCTGAAATAACAGTTGTGAGATGCTTTATATTATCTCCAATAGCCGTGATTGAACGTTTGGTAGTATCCACCATTTTATTTGTCATGCTGTTAAGCGGTCGGATTGCTGCTGAAATGTTTGACTCAATTCCTTGTCCAATGCCGGCAGGAATTTGTTTTCCTATTTCATCGGCAAATACTTTTGACGGTGAATGTATTCCAAGCGCATCCTTTACGCCGTCAACAATTCCGCTGAAAAAGTCTTTTACTTTATTAACAAACCAGTTCTTTGCGCTTACAATACCATTCCAGACGCCCTGAACGATATTCTTGCCTATCTCCATCATTTTTGAGGGTATGCTCTTGGCGGCATCTACAATGTTGCTTAACATATGTGTAATCGCTTCTTTGCCCTTGCTGCCCATATCCTTAACCCATGACGCAGCCTTCGAGACGGCTTCTTTTAAAAATCCTCCTATCTTGTCAGGTAACGTCTTGAGTGTTTCTGTTACGTTTTTCAAGAAATTCGCCGCCATTTCTTTTGCTTTTCCCGGAGCTTCTTTTGCAAATGTTATGATATTGTTTAATGCGCTTTTTGTAAATTCTGCTATTTTCGTCGGCAGCTGTGTAAAAAATTCAATTACTTTCGCAATGAAATCAGAACCCATTTCGTGAGCCTTGTCAACCATATCAATAACCCACTGTGCAACCTTTCCTATTGCCAGCCCAAGCGCATAGCCTATATTGTATGGCAGCTGTTCAAACCATTCTTTGACTTTTGCAAAGAAATTCGGTATTCCCTCGGTAAAAAAAGAAACTATTGATTCCCACGCCTTCTGCGCTGTTTCCGATATGGTGTTCCATATATCGGAAAAGAACGAGGAAATATTATCCCAGAGATTGATCCAGAATTCACGGAACGCATCACATTTATTCCACAGTATCACAAATGCCGCAACCAGAGCCGCAACGGCGGCTATGATTAATGTTATCGGATTGGCAAGCATAAGCGCCCACAAGCCCGAAAGCGCTGTTCCTATCGTACTGAGCACCGTCGGAATTGCAGACAACACCGAGCCTATTGTTGAAATCACATTCGGGATGCCGCTTATTACCTTCACTATCTGCGGAGCCACAGTCATTATCGTGCCGACCGATTCCATCAATTTCCCGACAATTATAAGACATGGACCTATTGCTGCAACTATTGCGCCTATTGCAACAATTACTTCTTTTGCGGATGTAGGTAACTCATTGAATTTATCCACCAATGATTGAATAACCTCCACCGCCTTGCTGATTGCCGGAGTGATAACATCGCCTATAGAAATCATTGCTCCTTCAAGAGCTGATTTTAACAATGTCATTTGTCCTGATAAATTGTCAAGCTGTATATCAGCCATTGTCTGAGCAGCTCCCCCGCAATTATCAATAGAATTAGCTAACGCATTGAAACTTTCATCAGAAGCATTAACAATAGCGAGCATACCAGACATTGCTTGTTTTCCAAAAGCTATCTTTGCATTTCGAGCTTGTTCAGCTTCTGATAAGTGTGAAAAAGCTTCACGCGTATCAATAAGTATATCTCTTAGACTTCGCATTGAGCCATCTTGGTTTGTGGTTGTTACTATAAAGCACTCGCCTTCATCAGTCGACAACGCAATTGTGCTAGTCAGAGCACTAAAAATGCTGCGTAATGATGTGCCGGCTTGACTTGCTTTAATTCCTGCATTTGCCATTAAGCCTATAGCTAATGAAGTATCTTCAGCCGTAAAACCTAACGCTCCCGCAACCGGAGCGCAATATTTGAAAGCTTCTCCAAGTCCTTTTACATCCGTGTTCGCCTTTGATGATGTTTGCGCCAAAATATCAGCAAAATGAGCGGAATCCTCGGCGCTTAATCCAAAAGCTGTCAAGGCATCTGTTACAATATCCGAAGCTTCTCCCAAATCCATTTGTGCGGCTGCCGCAAGATTCAGTATTCCCTCAATACCGTTCAGCATTTGAGAAGTATTCCATCCTGCAAGTGCCATGTATTGTAATCCTTCTGCTGCTTCCGTGGCTGAAAAAGCGGTCTTTGCTCCCATCTCCTGAGCTTTTTCACGCAATTTATCAAAATCATCTCCGGTTGCTCCCGACAGTGCTTTCACCTGCGACATTGCAGAATCAAAATCAGCTGTTACCTTTACGGCAGCCGTTCCAACTCCTGCCAGTGCAGCAGATACGGGCATCATAGCCTTTCCGGCGCTCTCAATTTTGCCGCCCACGTCTTTGACCTTTTCGCCCGCCGCTGCTATCTGCTGTGCCGAAACGGAGCCAAACTCCTTCATTTCGCTCGTTAAGCTTTTAAGCTTCTGTTCCGTCGCTTCAATTTCGCGCTGAAAATCCCGATATTCTTTTTCGCCTATCTCTCCCTTCTCAAACTGTTCGTTGACCTGCTCCTGAACAGATTTCAGTGTTTCAAGCTTTTCCTTTGTAGTTGATATGGATTCCGCCAAAACCTTTTGCTTTTGTGATAACAATTCGGTAGAAGAAGGATCCATTTTAAGCAGGGTATTAATTCCCCGCAGCTCCTGCTGCAATGTCTTCGACTCTTTGTTGACGTCTCCGATGGCCTTTGAAAGCTTTGTCGTATTGCCGTCAAATTCTATCGTAATACCTTTAATAGCCCCTGCCACTTATAAACCGCCTCCTTTTTTCCCGAATTGTTCTCTCAGCCGTCCGCGCTCCGGCTCTGTCTGTTCAAGACGGTATGCGTTATCAAGATACTCTCTCCCCTTTTCGGTCTGGTTAAGCCTTGATATAAACGCATCCCGCCGGTATGAATAGTATTCCGTAAACTCCAGCGCGCCCACCTCGGTAACGGGTAAGCCCGTCCAGTCGGATACCAGCTTGTCATCGTATGATTCAATTACATAGTTGTGGTGTCCCGCACCTTCATCACCGGATTTATAGCGCGGGATTTTTAGTTTTTTCCTTCGGTCTGCTCGTTTATAAATTCAACATACGCCTTATAAAATTCGACCAGATCATCAATAGCTAAATCATCTGACAGCTCGTCAGGATCTATCTCAAGCTTTTCGGTGTTATTGCTCATGGCAATAGCCGCAAATTCCCACATTGCGCCGATCGTCCGCGCAGTGATTTTTTCTTCGTCCGCAAATTCGGAAACGTTTCCGAATTCCGACTGAAGCTTGTACAGCTCTGTCAATATATTTTTACTCGGACTCTTGATGTGCAAAACCTGCTGACCGTCCTCATTTTTTGAATACGGAATAGTAACCTTCCATGTGCTGCGCTTTTTTGCAAAGTTTAATTCTCTCATATCATATTCTCCTTATGCCGTTGTTGTCATTTCCTCGGTGTATTCGATAAGCGTCCCTTCGTCATCCATAGGCAGCGCCTTAAATTCCGCGTCAATCGTGGTTTCCTTATCCTTTGCAAAGGTAAGCTCAAAGCCTGACTGATTCTTTCCTACAATCATAACCCATATATCGCCGTCAACCTTGTCCTTGTGGTGGAAGCAGATAACATATGATTTGCCGTTATCGTTGCCGGCGCCGCCGATCTTTACGGTTCTGTAGCCGTCCGCTTCCTTCACTCTCGCGGTTGAGGTCAGCACTCCTAATGTTTTGCCGTTCCATGTGATTATGCCGCTTTTGAGCGTTGCCTCCTCATCGGTAATGATTGTTTTCTTTACTACACCTTCATCATCCTTTGCCTCGTAATATGAGGGTGTATACGTTATTGCCGCGCCTCCGCTTATGCGTCCGAGAAGCTTTGCATCCGTGCAAATTTCATCTCTTGTTGGGGTGCTGTCGTCAAATTCCTGATAATATAAATTACCGGAACCGAGAGTTATTGTTTTTGTCTGTGTTCTTTTTTCACTCATTGTATTCCACTCCTTATTTTGTAAAAATATTTAAGCTATAGCTTTTTCTGTAACAGTTTTCATCCTGTAGATAATTATCTGGGTCCGCTTTCCAATCATACGGATATATAATATCTTCAAGTCTTTCTTCAAGCTCAAAATCCGGCTCCGCCGTATACAAGTCGAGCGTCCATGTTGTTTTTCGGACAGATGCCACTCCGTCATCACTCCCTGTCCGGTCTTCCGCCGCCCGTGACAGGGCTATATACGGCAGCGCGGCATTTGCGGGATATACTCCCATGTATGCCGGTATGCCTAATTCACTTATTTTATCTATCAGCATTTTCCCGCCGCCCTTTCTACCACTTTTATTGCCTCATCGGTGTATCGCTTTATCATTTCCTGTTCCACAGGCGCAATATGGGCTTTTGCCGCGACAAGTCCGCCTTTCTTTCCGACAAGCCGATGTCCTTTTTCAAGCAAATGCGTAAGCTGATATTTGTCCTTGTTATGCACAACAACCTGCGCTCCCAATATACCGGAATCAACGTCAGCCGTCCACCCGCCAGCATATTTTCCCGTTTTTTTCGGGCTTTTTTCCTTCAGCGCCTTAACTGTGTCCTTTGCGGTTTTTTTAGCCGCCGCATTGATCTCCTTTTGCAGCTCCGCGTTGAATGTACTAAGAATATTAGGTATGTCAATTTTTATTTCCAATTACATCCCTTCCCGTCCAAGCCGCTTCGCAAGATACAGCTCGATATAATCGTCCGGTCTGCGATAGGTGCGGTATACTGTGTACAGCTTGCCGTCCATACCGACACATTCCTCGCCGCTATACTCAAAAGCGTTTAAAATAATCGTATATTCCGCCTCCAACCCCGCTTGAGCGGCTGTGTAGTATTCGCTACGTCCGACAGACAGAACGCCGCAGAAGCACCTTTTGCGCTGTTTTTCTATACACTTTGGTACTCCGTGCCCATCCTGTTTAATCTCAAATTCCACCAATTCGCAAATATAGTCCAATGATATATTGTTATTAGGCTTATATTTTTCAACCATTCGCGGCACGTCCCTTCACCTGTAAATTCAGTATGCGGTAATGCAGCGATTTTGAAAGTCCCGCGTTATCCGAAGTCCTGTTTCTGTAGCGGTATGCCGCAAGGTCTGAAAGCAGCATTATTGTGTCGGTATCTTCACAGGTTATGCCTTTATCCTTCAGTTCCTTTTCACAGGCGTCGAGCAGATGAGTAAAATATTCATCCCGCTCGGCGCTTATGATGCCGAGGTCAAGCTTGAGCAGTTCCAGCGCCGGCATGATGACGCAGTCGCTTCAACAAGCGTCACAAGGACAAACGCGTCCTTATTCGTCGGCTTGCCGTCAAATCTGCCCTTGCCGCGATATGCCATCTGATCCTCGCCGAACTTGTATTCGGAGCTGTACGATACCGAAATACTCTCACGCTCAACAAGCGTATATTTACGGTAGTCACCAAACAAAATTTTATCCTCGTCTATGTTGTTATTGAACACAACACGGATTCCGAGAATATCCGGGCTTGAAAGATTCGGCAGCTTCGCAACGTTGTTTCCGCTGCTTGCCGTCTGGATTGAGGTCCATGCGATACGGTTGTAATATGTAGCCCTGTTCATAACCGCGACAATCTCGCCCACGCTGTCCTTGCCCGTGTCGATAAGTGACAGCGGCTTGATGATATTCGCAAGTGTAAGGCGGTAATCGTCCGTCATAACAGCCTCAACCTTGTGATCGTCAGACAAATCGGTAATAATGCCCTCCGGCTGTTTGCCCGCCGAGCCTGTGCCGTTAATAATTGCCTCGTCAAGAGCAATTGCTACAGCTCTCGCTATCTTCTTTGTGACATAATCGTCAAGATTGATAATGCTGTCCTGGAGCAGGCAGTTGTCGACAAATGTCACTTTACCGACCTTAAAGCCGTCAAAATCAATCTTTGTGATTGTTCCCACTTTTCCCTCCGGCAGGGCGTCTGTCTGTTCCATCCACGTTGCCGCCTCGGTATCCGTATCGATCAGGATTCGTGCGGTGCCGTTAAGGTGGATTTTATCAACAAGCGGATATACGGTCGTATAATCACCCATAATATCCATAATGCGGTTAACCACAATATTCGGGATAGTGAGATCACCGCCCGAAACCGCTCTGAGATTCTTAAAGCTGTCGTAAAACTCTCTTACCTCTGAATTTTCATAATAGGTACCGTCCTTAATCATAGAACGCACCTGAAGTCTGCTGTAAATTGCCATATTTCTTGTTCCCTCCTTATTGTTTACATCCTGTTGCGCGTTTCTCGCCTCCGCAAGCTGCCGCTCAAGCTCTGCTACCTCCTGCTCAAGACGAACCTTGTCCGTTTCCGCCGTTTCGACGTCCGGTCTTTCCTTTTCCAGTTCGTCAAGCTCTGCCTGAACTGCGTTAAGTTCTTCATCTGTTTTCGCCTCATCAAGCATTTTTTCAATATCCGCCTCGCGGGTATTGAATTTTTCGATTTTTTCACGGAGTGAGGCAAGCTGTGAATTTTTGTTCCTCAGCTCCATTTTCTTTTTAATCAGTGACATGTTTTTTCATCCTTTCCCGCAGCTCTTTTTTTCTCGCTGCAAAGTTTTTCTTTTTATGCTCCGCATATTCGGCATTTCTCGCCTGAATTTCCGTCTGGGGGTATGCCGGAAACGTGCAGACAGAAATTTCAAACGTATCGGCGCTTCTTATTGTGCTGTGAACCGTACCGTCGGCATCCTCTCTGTAATCCTCCACGGAATCACCGAAGCCGAAGCTACACCCGGAAATATCCCCGCGCAGCACCCGCGCATAAACGCTCAGCGCCTGCGGATCGTTCTCGTTTACGAGAATATCGCCGTATAAGCCGTGCTCGTCCTCTCTTAAAGTAAGAGTATTGCTTGACATTCTGCCGAGCACAAAGCCTGTATCGTGGTTAAACAACGCGCGGATATCGTTGTTTGCAACCGAGCTTGCAAAAGCTCCGGGAAGTATCTGTTCCTTCCAGCCTTTAAAAAGCTCTGTTTCGCTGTTGAATACCGCAAAATATCCCTCTATATGCTTCCCGTCCGCCGCCTCGCGCGTTTTCAGATTTGACTGAACGCTTGAAGTCCTATTCCTCATTTTTGTTATCACCTCCCGCAACTAATTTTTTCTGAAATGCTGACATTGATACCGGAATGTAATTTTCAAGTATCGTATATTCGTCCATGCCGTACGCGTCAACCGGCGGCAGGTCAAACTCATTTCTTCCCTCGTTTCTCGTATACATTCCGCTGTCAAGCATATTCTTTGTATAATTGACCTTATCGCTGAGCGTATGAACCAACAGAGATTTTTCACTGAATTTGATATACCGTCTTTCCGAATATACAAGCTGCTTTGTCATAACCTGAGAAATAATCGCCGCTACGGACCTTATTTCGGTTGAAATAAAGAAGTTATATTCGTCCCTGTCAAAATCGCCCACACCCAGCATAAACGGCGGCATGTTAAAGCAGCTTGCGACCGCTTTCGCGTCAAATTCTATGCTTTGATTTATCGCCAGATCATTCAGTGTCAAAGGCTTTACTGTTTCTATCTTCATCTCATTTGCAGGTATCAGCCACGGTCTGCCGCGTTCGCTGTCGCTCACATATGAATCAAGAATATTGCGCCTTGTCTTTTCATCCTCCAGATCGTTAACGTCGCTGTCAAGGGATATAACCATCGACGGCTTCCACTTGCTTTCCATGAACGCGGCTTTCGTTGTTTCCGCCTGCACGAGGGTTTCTATATTGTTTTTTACAAGTCCCGCGGCGCTCTCACCCCAGTACGGATGTTCATTTGTCACAAGATACGGAAAATGCAAAACGTTTTCCGGGCTCAGTGATGTCCCCTTATATCCGATAACGTAACCGCCGCCGATATTCTCCGAAAAGGTAAGGCTGTTTCCGTCAAGCACCTTCATATTTTTCAGATATGTACCGTCGTATTCCGGAACAGCGACCGAATTGCCGAAACTCAGCATATCTGATACTATCCGATAAACGAAATTCTTTTTTATCATGTGTTCTGAAGGCTCAATATCAAGCTTTCTTGAAAATTCGTCTTTAAGCCGTTCGTCGCCGCGGTCTCCGTTTTCCATAACATAGATAGTCATGTTGCTTACAAGATCCGCTATCTTGTGCACGCATCTGCGGATATACGGATTTTTGCCGAGCGGCGTATACCCTTTAGGGCATAATATGTCATACGCATCATCAGAGGGTATCCACACCGTTTGCGGCTCGCTCCTGATTTTTGTTTTTTTCTTTTTCTTACTCACTGTCGTCCTCCTCGTTATTCTTAAACCAATTCTTTGTCTTGCTTCTTTTTTCCGTCATGCTTTCAAGCATACGCACAACTGCAAAAACCGCGGCGTCAAATACGTCGATCCGGTTATTCGGGCCGGTTTTCTCATACTGTATCATATCGTCCGTTTTTTCAATCGCTTTTACATTCTGAACACAGTATTCAAACGGCTCCGCATGGAAATAATACAGCTTCCCTTCCTTTGCCTTTTTCTCGATGTAGCGGAAACCCTCGCTTTTCTTGTAGAAATACTGTGGCTGATCCACAATATTGAACCTTGCCTTTTTCATTCCCACAAAATACTCGCGGCAAAATTTCCTGTCATGTCCTATTTCTTTGAATTTCATCCCGTCATGGCGCAGCTTCTTGAACCAGTTTATGACCTCCGCATGATTTGTCACCTCATCATTTGACATATCAAGCCAGCCGTCATCCTTCCAGCCGAACAGCGGTATTCCGTCCTCATCGGCTTTCTTTGCCGCCGCCACAATCGGGAACCACGCATGCGGCAGAATAATCAGCACATCATCATAAACCGCAATCGCAGCTCCGGCTGTCAAATCATGCTGTTTTGAAAGGTCCGTCCCGCCGAACCATTCA